>JAKSQA010000036.1 GCA_024404335.1 Mailhella sp. | reverse complement strand
AGTGCTTCTTGTGTTGTGCTTTGGGAGTCGTTGAGGTAGCGGATGGCGACGGCTTCCGCTACAAGCTCAAGCCTGTTCGCGATGGGCTCGAAGTCATGGACGGCACGGGCCGCCTCTTCCAAGGTGACGCCGAAGTGCCTTGCGGCACGGAAGGCGGTTTCCGCATTCGTCTGGTTATGTCCGCCGATGAGCCTGGTGTCGGGGAAGGGGCGCGTCCCGATGGGGAAGTATTCGATTGCCGCCCTGAGGCCGCTGCTTTCGGCCAGTCCTTTCAGCGCAGGGGAGAAGATGGCGATATCATCTTCCGTCTGGCAGGCGAAAAGCTGCATCTTGGCAGCCGTGTATTCTTCCATATCCTTATGGAAATCGAGATGGTTTTCGGAAATGTTGAGGACCACGCCCACATGCGGGCGCAGGGTGGAGCATGTCTGGAGCTGGAAGCTGGAAAGTTCCAGAAGGACGACATCAGCTTTGCGCCGGCCTTCGCGGCGGGCAAGAACGTATTCGGAAAGAGGGGTGCCTATGTTGCCGCCGGTGAAGACATCAAGGCCGTGTGCGGCAAGCATCGCCGAACAGAGGCTGACGGTAGTGGTCTTGCCGCTGGTTCCGGTGATGCCGATGAGCGGCTCGCCTTCAAGAAGCCTCCAGGCAAGTTCGGTCTCCGCCATGATCTCGGCCGTCTTTCCGTCCGTTCCGACAGGAAGAAGCGGGCGGATTGCGGAACTTGCCGCTCCGGGGCTCGGGATGACGATATCGACGCCTTCGAAGTAGGAAGGCCTGTGCTCTCCGCCAGAGACCGGGACGCCAGACTTCTCGAGGAATTCCGAAAAATCCGCCGGAACTGCGGCAGGGTTTGCTTCGAGAAGGCGGACATCGGCGCCCATGGAGAGGAGAAGCTTCACTGCGGCTCGGCCGCTGCGGCCTGCGCCGATGACGGCGAATGTGAGTGTGCGTATGTTGTCGAAGGCCATGGGATACCTCAGCGGAGTTTGAGAACCGAAATGGAGATGATGGCAAGCAGGAGGGATATGATCCAGAATCTGATGATGATTTTGGATTCGGGCAGAGGATGGTCGCCCTTCTGGAAATGATGGTGCAGCGGTGTCATGCGGAATATG
This sequence comes from Mailhella sp., assembly GCA_024404335.1. Classification (GTDB taxonomy): domain Bacteria; phylum Desulfobacterota; class Desulfovibrionia; order Desulfovibrionales; family Desulfovibrionaceae; genus Mailhella. The sequence goes on along the minus strand of JAKSQA010000036.1, from coordinate 6,871 downwards.
CGCTTGCCGTGCGTGAATTTGAAGTAGCTGACCTGGAGTATGACGGAAAGCGTTTCCATGACGAATACGCCGCCGGCGATGACGAGCATGAACTCCTGCTTGCAGAGCACGGCGAGGAATCCCAGCACGCCGCCGAGGCTCAGCGCTCCGACGTCCCCCATGAAGACCTGGGCCGGATAGCAGTTGAACCAGAGGAAGCCGAGGCCGGCCCCGACGAGCGCTGCGCAGAATATGGTCACTTCACCGACGCCCGGAACGGCGGCCACCTGAAGATAGCGGGCGAAGTCGGCATGACCGGCGACATAGATGAAGATTGCATAGACGAACGTGCACACGACCATGGGGAATATGGCCAGGCCGTCGAGGCCATCCGTAAGGTTGACCGCATTTGATGAGGCCAGGAGGACGACGACGGCGAACACCGCATAGAAGATGCCCAGGTCAGGCACGAACTGCTTGAAGAAAGGCACGGCGAGCTTGGTGCTGTAGGCGGGGTTCAGAAGCAGGAGTCCTACGGCTATGATGGAAACAGCCAGAAGCCCGAGCATCTTGGCCCTGGGCGTGAGGCCCTGGTTGTGGGCTCGGCGGATTTTCGTGTAGTCGTCGAGAAAGCCCACAACGCCGAATCCGGCGAAGACGAACATGGTCAGCCAGACGAATATGTTGGAGAGGTCCGACCACATCAGTGTTGAGAAGAGGACGGATGCCATGATGAGAAGTCCGCCCATGGTGGGAGTCCCGGCCTTTCCCTTATGCTCAGGGACGTATTCGCTTAGAATGGGCTGCCCCATCTTGAGAGCGCGGAGCATCTTCAGGAACTTCGGCCCTGTGATGATGGTGAATAGTAGCGCGAGGATGAGAGCTCCTGCAGAGCGGAAGGTTATGTAGCGGAAGACATTCAGCAGGCTGAAGTCCTGGCTTAGCGGAACGAAGATATGGTACAGCATCTCAGACGGCTTCCATGAAGAGCTTTACGAGTTTTTCAAGCCTGTTTCCACGCGAACCTTTGAAAAGCACGGCCTTCGTGCTCTTTTCGGGAATGGCGGACAGCAGTTTCTTGAGTTCGGGAATGAAATCCTGGTGGTTTTCCAGGCGGTGGAATGAGCCTTTCGCTCCCGCCTCTTCAAAGCCGTTCCTCACGTCGTCGGCATGGCCGCCATACCAGAGGAGGCCGCTGCAGCCGAGTTCGGCAGCCAGACGCCCGATTTCACGGTGGGACTGGACGGCTTCGTCTCCGAGTTCGAGCATTTCGCCGAGGACGAAGACGAGCGTGCCGTCTCCGATCCTGTCCCGAGCCGCTTCCATCATGCGCCTCATGGAGAGCGGATTGGCGTTGTAGGTATCGTCGATGACGGTCCAGCCTCCGGCTTCGCAGTATGCAAAGCGCTGGTCGGGCGTGGGGGCATTGGCTATGCCTTCCGCGATTTCTTCGGGGGACAGGCCGAGCAGATGGGCGGCAGCGGCAGCGGCTATGATGTTCTCAGCTGCATAGCTTCCCGCAAGCCGGGAGTCCGCCATGAGCTCGGTACCGTTGAGAAGCAGTCTGTAGCGGCCTCGTCCGTCATTGCCCATACCGAGGTACTCGGCGGAATAGGCGGCATCCGCGCCTTCGGCCGTGAAGAAGATGCAGTCGCTTCTCACCGCAAGGGCTTCCTTCACCAGGTCGGGGTAGTCGGCGCTCACAAGGGCCTTTCCTCCGGCCGCCGTATGCTTGAGAAGCCTGGACTTGTAGTGGGCCGCGCCCTTCCCTCCGAGGCCGAGCGAGTGGCCTGTTCCCGCGTTGAGCACGATGGCTATGTCGGGTTCCATGACGGGGCCGAGCTCGTCCATATCCTCCGGGTGGCTTATGCCGGCTTCAAGCACCCAGAACATCTCGTCGCCGTCGGAACGCAGGATGGATACGGGCATTCCGACCTGGGTGTTGAGATTCTACATGCTGCGTGCGGTTTTGCCCCGTACGGAAAGGATGGACGCGAGAAGCTCTTTGGTCGTTGTCTTGCCGGCCGTACCGGTAATGCCGACGACCTTTCCGGAGAAGTTCTTCCTGCAGGCATGTGCGAGCCGCCCGAGGGCCAGCACGCTGTTGTCCGTGAGAAGTATGGGGGCCGTATTGGCGCCGCCGAAGGGATCGTGCTCGGCAAGCACCGCTGCGGCTCCGGCTCCGACGGCTGCCTCGGCGAAATCGTGGCCGTCGCTGCGTTCGCCTTTGATGGCTACGAAAAGCTCGCCGGGCAGTACGGAGCGGTTGTCATAGGCTGCGCCGGTTATCATGGTGTGGCGAGAGCCGATGATTTCGGCGTTCATGTATTCCGCAGCCTGTGCGAGTGATATCAGCATCCCATCAACTCCCTGAGTGTTTCCTGATCGCTGAAGTGGTGTTTGACCGTTCCGATGATCTGGTAGTCCTCATGTCCCTTGCCTGCGACCAGGAGGGCGTCTCCCGGACGGAGCATGGAAACTGCGAGCCCAAGGGCCTTCTTCCGGTCGGCTTCCCTGTGGAGCTCTGCGGCAGAGGACAGGCCGGGCATGATGTCGTCAAGAATGGCCTCGGGGTTTTCCGTCCTTGGGTTGTCCGATGTGACGACGACTATGTCGCTGCGGGATGCGACGGCTTCCCCCATCAGCGGACGTTTTGTCCTGTCCCGGTCTCCGCCGCAGCCGAAGACGGTGATGATGCGGGAGAAAGATGCGGCTCTGAGTGCGTCGAGCACGCGGATGAGGGCGTCAGGCGTGTGTGCATAGTCGACGAAGACCCCGGTGCCCTCAGCACCGGCAAAACGGCTCGAGGGGACGGGAATCCTTTCAAGACGTCCCGGAACGCCCATGAAATCGGAAAAGCATGCGAGGTCTGCCGGCTTGAAGCCGATGGAGAGGGCAAGCGCGCTTACAGTGAGCAGGTTGCTTGCGTTGTGGAGTCCGACAAGAGGGCTGGACATCTCCCATTCCCGGGTGCATGTGCCGCCTTGGTGGAGCCGCATGCGCAGAAGAAGGCCGGAGGTGTCAGCCTTGAGAACCGCGGCATGGAGGTAGTCCCTTCCGGGCAGAGGAGCGGAGAGGCCGAATCCCATTGCGCTGGGAAGCATCTCAAGCAGTCGGCGTCCGTGCTCGTCGTCCGCATTTATGACCATGGCCTTGTCGTCGCGCGGGAAGTCGGTGAAGAGTCTGGCCTTTACGCTGAAATAGGCTTCCAGGGTCTTATGGTAGTCCAGATGGTCCTGGGTGAGATTTGTGAATGCGACGGCCGTGAAAGGGATGCCGGCGATGCGTTTCTGATCGATTGAATGGGAGGAGACCTCCATGAGAGCCGCGCAGGCGCCCGCGTCACGCATGGCCTTGAAAGATGCGTGGATCGTCAGGCAGTCGGGAGTCGTAAGCGGGGCGGCTTCGTCGTGCCCCGGCCATCGGTAGCTGATTGTTCCGAGCACGCCGGCGCTTCTTCCCGCACTGCGGAAAAGATGCTCCAGAAGATAGGTGCAGGTGGTCTTGCCGTTGGTGCCGGTGATTGCGATGACCGGCATGGCGGAGGAATCCGTGCCGTAAAGCGATGCGGCAAGGCGCCCCAGGCCCTCCCTGCAGTCAACACAGGGAACTTTGATGGCATCGGTCGTCAGGGAATCAAGCAGGCTTTCCGGAACTACGATCCATCCCGCTCCGGCGGATGAGGCGGAGGATGCATACTCGACTCGTCTGTCCGGAGCGCCTGGGACCGCAGGGGGGAGGGCGACGAAGATGTCTCCCGGTCGGACAGTCCTGGAATCCGTGCGGATGGCTATAGAGCTGCTCCTGAGCCGTGTGCAGAGTTCTTCAAGTGATATGGTCATGGTTTCTTTCCGGAAGGTTTCTTGTCTGGAGCAGGGGCGGCGGCAGGGGGAGGGGGGGCGTGGAGAGGTGCGTCAGCGTGAGGAGGGGGTCGGTGGGGGAGGAGACGGCTTGGAAACAAAGGCTCCGTCTCCCTGGAGTTCGGGGACGACGCCGTGCCGGGCACAGACCTCCATGGCTTTGCGGAGGGACATTCCCGCAAGGTCGGGCATGGAAGAGAGAGGGGTGTCCTTAGCGGGGATTTTCCCGGCCTTCCTTTCTTTTGCAGCCTTCTGCTCCCTGTATCGGGCGATGCTTTCCAGATAGGCGGCGTCTTTTTCTTGTCGGGCCTTCTGCGCTGCGGTAAGCGGTTTCGTCTTGGGGAGCTGCGTGCTGAACGTGACGTCGGGCAGATATCCGCTGTATGCAAGGAGGCTGGAGGCTACCTTCTGGAACACGGGGGCCGCAATGGCTCCGCCGTAGCCCGTTGTCGACGGTTCGTCAAGCAGGACATATATGACGAACTTGGGATCGTCCGCGGGGACGATGCCGCCGAAGGATGCGACGCGCTTGGTGCTGTAGCCGCGTCCTCGCGGGCCGGCCTTCTGGGCGGTGCCGGTCTTTCCTGCGACCCGTACGCCGGGAATGCGGGCTTTTGATCCGGTGCCGTTGCCGTCTACGGTCTCCTCCATCATTTTTACGACGGCACGAGCTGCCCGCTCGGAGAATACCCGTGTTTCTGGATGCGTCAGACCGGATGATGATTCCTCATCGAGGACGATTTTTACGGGGCGGAGTTCGCCTCCTGAGGCAAGCGTGGTGTATGACTGAAGCATCTGGACACCCGTGACGGAAACGCTCTGCCCGAAAGCCGTCGACATCAGGTCAAGCTCGCTCCAGTTTTTCGGAGCCCGGAGTATGCCCCGGCTTTCTCCATTGACTCCTATGCCTGTTCTGCTGCCGAAGCCGAGCTTTGTCAGGTATGAATAATACTTCTGCGTGCCGAGCTTCAGTCCGATTTTGGCCGAGCCGATGTTGCTTGAATGGGCTATGATTTCCGTAGCCGTGAGGTAGCCGAATGAATGGGTATCATCCCTGATGTTGGCATATTTTGTGCGCCACAGGCCTTTTTCACAGTAGATTGAGGATTCCGGGCTGATGACCTTTTCCTCAAGCGCCGCCGCCATAAGCAGGGGCTTGAATGTGGAGCCGGGTTCAAGGCTGTCGGCCGCCAGCCTGTTGCGGTATATTGCCGCATTGGAAAGGCCGGAGTTGTTCGGATTGAAAAAAGGGCACTGCGCCCAGGCCAGGACTTCGCCTGTGGCAACGTCGGAAACAAGGACGCCGCCCCATTTCGCACCGCTGCCTTTTACGGCGTTCTGCAGGGCTTCCTCGGCCATGTACTGAACCTGAAGGTCGATGGTGAGCCTTACGTCGCGCCCGCGAAGGTCATCAGGGGAGGGGAGGCCTTCGTTCAGTATCTGAAGTGCGGCAATCGTGGGAATCTGCTGTGTTACGGATTCGCCCTGCATGACGCTGTCGAAGGAACGCTCTATGCCTTCCTGGCCGTGACCGTCCCTGCCGACAAAGCCGATGAGCTGACCGGCGATGTGCCTGTAAGGGTAGACACGCTTGTAGTAGGTTTCCAGTTCGATGCCGTTTATCTTCAGTGCCTGGATGCTGGCGGCTGTGGCATCGTCCACCTGGATGGCTACGCGGCGGCGTCCTCTTTTGTTTTCGATTTCGCTTTTCAGCGCCTGCGGTGTTTTGTGGATGAGGGGAGCGAGCTTTTTTACAGCATCGTCAATATCGTCGATTTTTTTCAGGCTCATCCAGACGGACTGGCATGCGACGGACCTGGCCAGCGTGATGCCGTTCCTGTCAAGGATGCTGCCTCTGAGCCCCTGGGTGGGTTCTTTCTTGACATACTGTCCGCTGACCATCTCTGAAAGCCAGGGCCCTTTGAAAATCTGGACGTAAAAGGCCCGGCCAAGCAGGAGGAACCAGAGTAATGCGAACAGGGCAATGACATAGTACATCCTGTCGAGATTCCGAAAGAACCCGAAAATGACTATGAGTCCGGAGCCCCCCCCTTCTCTAGCAGGAGAAGGGGCGGATACCGATCTGCGGCGATTGCGCTGATGCCGCGGGCGGAGACGCGTAGTCGAGGAAGAGGAGCCGCTGAAACGCATTGGAGACCATTATTTTGCTGAAGATCCTATTCTGCGGATCTGCCCTGGGTCGGCCAGGCTCATGCCAAGGCGTTCGGCCGTTTTCCCAATCGCAAAGGGGGAAAGAAGGCTGTCACGCTCCACTTCAAGCTTGTCGATATGCGCCTGCGCCGCCTGGATATTCTCCTTGGCTGACTGAATGCTCAGGGCGATATTCGTTCGGCTTACATCAAGGTAGCTGCGTGCGATCATGGCCGTTATGGCGAAGAGAAGGATGATGATCAGGCTCAGAAGCCAGGCGCCGGTTCCAAGCGTGGAGGAATTCTTGTTCATGGATGCTGCTCCTGATGTGCGGGAAGTTTTTCTATGACCCGAAGTTTTGAACTGCCTGAGCGGGGATTGAGGAGGAGCTCCTCACGGGATGGCACAATCGGTTTTTTGGTGAGCAGGCGCACTTCGGCCTTAGGGCCGCATACGCATCGCGGAAGGTGCGGAGGACAGATGCAGTCCGAACTCCACAGCCTGAAACGCTGCTTGACGATCCGGTCTTCCAGGGAATGGAAGGTGATGATGGCAAGCCGGCCTCCTGCGGAGAGGCGGGGCAGTACGGCATCGAGAAATCTTTCAAGCTGCCCGAGTTCGTCGTTGACGGCCATGCGTATGGCCTGGAACGTGCGTGTCGCCGGATGGTTCCGTGCCTGGGCGCGCCACTTCGGCGGATAGGCGTGCCAGACGATGTCGGCAAGGCAACCGGTGGTTTCGATGGGGGCTTCCTTTCTGGCCGCGCAGATGGCCTGTGCTATCCGGTGCGCCTGGGGGTCTTCTCCGAAAGTCTCGATGATGTTCCTGAGTTCGGATGCCTCGGCGAAGTTGACCACCGTATAGGCGGATTCAAGCCAGTC
>JAKSQA010000035.1 GCA_024404335.1 Mailhella sp. | reverse complement strand
GCGGCTCGGGCCTCCAGGGGGAAAGGCCGCGGGGGGTTATCTGCCGATCGGGCGGGCCTTCCGCCAGCACGAGATGCGCGCCGTCCCAGTCCATGCCCGACTTCTGCTCTATTCCGGCCATGCGCGTCACGGTGACGGTTCCGGCCGCGGTGTCGGCCCTGACGTCCAGCCGGGGCGACCATCCGCATCCGCCGAGGTCATACGCTATGACGGCATCCACGCCGCCCGAAACGGGCCTTCCCGAGGCATCGGCGAATCCCGCCCGCCCCTCCAGACGCTCGTCGCTCATGCCGCCGGCCTTGATGTCGCGCTTGACAAGCTCGATGGCCCTGGCGGTCTCGGCAAGCCCCTCCTCCACGCGGCGCATGGCTTCCGCGAAGTCGGCGCCCCTCTTGGCGAGGATATCATCGAGCCTGCCGACCTCATCGGCCTGCACGAAGGATACGGCAGCTCCGGCCATCATGCCCCGGCGCAGCTCAAGCAGCTCCTTCTCCCTGGTGAGCGCGGCCTCCTTCGCCTGAAGCTCCTTCAGGCGGGCCTGCAGGGATCCCTCTGCGGGAGACGCCGCTACCGTGCGCGTGCGCACGGAGAAGACGGAGGCGCTCTTGGCCGTGACGCGCAGGCTCGAGGCATCCACGGATGCCGGCAGGAGGAACACCGCCTCGCCGTCCACGGCCTTCCCCGTCATCTCCTCCAGCACCTGCGCCCCCTCTCCGTAGAGGGTGATGTGCCGCCCGTCGGCGGCAAGGGCGGCCGGCACGGCCTGGACCGCAAAGGCGGCCATAAACGCCGCCGAAAGCATCGTCTTCAGTATCCTCATATCCAACTCCCTGAAGTGTTCCGCGCATCTGAGGCGGAACGGGCTGACTGTTCCATAGGGAACCGCTGATTTATTCGACAATAAATCAGTTCGATGCCCGAACCGGCTTCTGCCGATCCGGGAAAGGCACGCCAGCCTGCTCATTTAACGGGGGAAGTGAATTTCCCCTATCCGCAGGCTGCAGGCGTCCATGCGAACATGGACGCCGGGAAGCGCTTTTTCAGCGCTTCCATATCCCTGCATAGCACAGAGCCGCATCCTCTTCAACGCACCCCTCGCCGACGCAAAGGTCCTCCGGATGTCTCCGCCCGCCGCATGGCCATGGGAGAACTCCCATGCCGCAGCTCTGGATTTTCCCTGCCGTTATGGTATGCATAAGCGGAAGCCCCGCCGCACTCCGCGGCAGGGCGGAAACAGGCATCCGCCGGAGGTGACGGAGTTATGAGGCAAAAGACCGGAGCCCGCCCCGCGGGATTCATCATCCCTTCCATCGCGGGCATCCTTCTCTTCATGATCCCCGTCTATTACGACGGCAAATAGACCGTCATCGTCAAGATCATCTCCGACATGATCGGCAAGGCCCTCGGCGGGTTCATCCCCCTGCTCTGCCTCATCATCATCACCATATCCGCCCTGCTCGGCGCCGTCACGCTGAAGAAGCCGTCCTTCATTGCCAGCTATCCGATCATCGGCGCCACGTTCTCCACCACATGGGCGTGGGTGCTCATCCGCATCATCGGCGCGGCCTTCATCTGGCTCACATGGCTCGGCATCGACGCCGATGAAGGGGCCACAGGCATCCTGCACATGATAACCGCCTCCGATGCCGGCGGCTTCATCCTCAGCGACCTCCTTACGGTGCTCGTCATCATCTTCTTCCTGGCCGGGCTCCTTCTTCCGCTTCTCCTCGACTTCGGCCTGCTCGAATTCATCGGCGCCCTGCTCACCCGCGTCATGCGGCCCCTGTTCACCATTCCCGGCCGCGCCGCCGTCGACTGCATCACCTCGTGGATAGGCGACGGCACGCTCGGCGTCATGCTCACCAACAACCAGTACATCTCAGGATACTACACGAAGCGCGAGGCAGCCGTCATCGCCACGACGTTCTCCGCCGTATCCATCACATTCAGCATCGTCGTGCTCGCCCAGGTCGACCTCATGCAGTACTTCGGCGCCTACTACATGCTCATCTGCGCCATCGGCGTGGCATGCGCCCTCGTGCTTCCCCGCATCCCCCCGCTCTCGCGCAAGAAGGACGAATACCTGATCGAAGGCTCCGCCATGCCGGAAAGCCTCCCCGCGGGCTACGGCTCCGTCCTCGCATACGGCATGGACCTCGCCCTCCGACGCGCAGGGGAATACCGCGGCATCAGGCAGTTCCTCGAAAACGGCCTCAGGAACGCCGCCGGCATGTGGTTCGGCGTGCTGCCCGTCGTCATGTGCATCGGCACGCTCGCGCTCGTCCTTGCCAACAACACCCCTGTGTTCGACTATCTCGGTAAGCCGTTCCTCCCGCTGCTCGAACTCCTCGACGTGCCGGAGGCCGCTGCGGCCTCCAAGACCATGATCGTCGGCTTCACCGACATGTTCACGCCGTCCATCATCGCCGCCGGCTCCATCACCAGCCCCATGACCCGCTTCATCGTCGCCGTCATCTCCGTCACACAGCTCATCTATCTTTCCGAAGTGGGAGGCCTTGTCCTCGGCTCCCAAATCCCCGTGAGCCTTCCGGAGCTGTTCGTCATCTTCCTCGAACGCACGATCATCAGCCTGTTCATAGCCGCCCCTGCGGCGCACCTGATATTCTCCTGAACGTCCTCATGAGGACCATCGGAGCTCCCCCGGGCTCCCCCCGACGGCCGCCGAGGGCGGCTATGAGGAGAGCACGACGCCACGCCTGCCCGCCTCCACCATCGGCTTCGACGCGCCGGAGCCCCGGTACGGTGAAGAGCCCCCGGGGAATTCAGCTTCACGAGGCCGGCCCCTGCCCTTCCTGAGTCTCAATGAGCGGGAACAAACGCCATGCACGACAGCACGAAAGCAACCGCACCATCCCTCCGACAGACGGGCTGCATCCCTCCCGCTCCGCTCTCCACGCAGCCGCATGAGAGCGCGCAGCCGGAGAAGACGCACCCCTGCCGGCCTCACGCCCCATTCGCCGGAAGATTCCTGGCCGCCGCGTCCCTCGTACTGCTCCTTCTGCCGATCATCCCCGCCGCGGCCTCCGCAGCTCCCGACGCCCGCCCCTTCGGCATGAGCCGGCACGACTACGAGCTACGCACCCATGAGGAGCGCGCCCGCCGCGACCTTGAGGCCCGACGGCTCCGCGACCGGGAATTCGAGAGGGACCTCGCCATCATCCGCGAGCAGGGCCGCGCCGCCGAAGCCTCGGCCGCCGCACGGAACATGCGGAGGATTCGGGAATCACAGCGCATGCTGGAAGGCGAGCTGCAGCGCGAACGGTGGCTTCTGATCGACCGGGAATTCGAGATGCTTCGGAGCGCCCGCGGAGCCGGTGCGAAAACCCCTGCCACGAAGCCGGCCCACCCCGTCTGCGGGGCCGAAGCCTCCGTCCGCTTATTCGAGGAGACCATCGCCGGGAGGAAACTGGCCTCCGCCGGAGACTACCGCAGCGCCAAGACGCCTAAGATCTGCGGAATCTACATCAGGCAGCCTGTGCGCAGAGGCGCCTTCCTCATCGTCGATGCCGTCGCCGTCAAGGTCTGGCCGAGGACGGGCCGGCTCGCATACGATGCCATGGCCCTCGAGTTCGACACGGCCCGCCGCATGTTCCGCACTGTCGCCCACAGGAGGTTCGACGCCTGCGGAGCCGCACTGGCCTCCACACCGCCCGCCAACCGCTGGCTCAGGATCTCAAAGGGCATGCTGAGCGGCGACATCCTCCGCTGCGTGGAGGACGGGCTGCTGGAGCGGCACAGCCGCGTGTGGTATGACGGGTACTTCCGCTCGGTGCTCGCCAGGAAGAAAACGGACTGACCCTGCGGAGCCGCCATGGACACCTACTGCCTCTTCTGCCGCAGCGGACGCGAATCCGCCGTCATCTCCAGGCTCGAATCCTTTGGGCTCACCGCCATCGCCCCCTACGCCCGCCGCGCCTGCAGGAAGCGCACCGACCGAAGCACGGAGCTGCAGCGCCTCCTGCCCGGCTACATCTTCGTCGATGCCGACAATGAGCCCGACTGGGCGCCCTTCCTCCGCATGCCCGAGGTCTACAGGGTGCTCTCCTATCCCGACGGCTCGCACGCGCTGCGGGGCGCGGACGCCGTCTTCGCCGGCCAGCTCAGACGCTTCCAGGGCGTCATCGAGATCTCCAAAGCCATCCAGGTGGGAACGAAGGTACGCTTCATCGACGGGCCGCTCCGCGCGCTTGCCGGCTGCGTCACGCAGATCAATAAAAAAAGAAGCGTAGCCGCCATCACATTCGGTGACGACGGCTCGCTTCTCGGCACTGTCTGGTGTTCGATGGACATCGTGGCATCCTATGCGGAAACCGAGGTTCCCGAGGAATACCGCGACGCCCTCACGCAGAGCTAGGAAAACGCTGAAAGAACACTTCCCGTTTTCGGATAAGTGCGCTTCCCGGGCCCCAGCGCGCTACATGCGCACGGCGGTCTGTTCCGGAGGCGTGCGCGAAGAATGGTTGGGCAGCGGCCCGGTGCCTTCGGCGGCGAATCCGAGGTCGAGCAGCATGAGGATCTCCTCGTTCTCAGGGAGGCCCAGCTCCTTCGCCATCTTGTCGGGATCGAAGAAGTTCAGCCAGCAGCCGTCAACGCCGGCATCCCATGCGGCCAGCACCATGTGGGTGGCCACGATGGTGGCATCCTCGATGCCGGAATTGCGTGCGCCGCCGGGATAGGTGAAGACATTGCCCTTGTCATAGGCCACGACGAGGACGGTCGGGGCGCCGTAGCGGCAGGGGGTCTGGGCATCGATGCGGGCAAGCAGTTCGGGAGACTGCACCACATACACCTTCTGCTCCTGCAGGTTCTTGGCGGTGGGGGCAAGCCTTCCGGCTTCGAGGATGGCGGCGAGCTGCTCCTCTCCGATCTGCCTGGCAGAGAACTTCTTGCAGGAATAGCGGTTCCTTACGACGTCCATGAATTCCATAACGAGCTCCTTTGGGTTTTATGCCGCAGTCCATCATGCGGCCGCAGGCAGGATATCCGCTATGCCGCCGCCGCGCAAGCGGGGGACAGCTCCCGCGATTCCCTGATTCCTCCCCTGACCTCGCTATAGAGAATGTCGAAAAACGGCTCCATTACTTCCCACGTCGGCATTTCCGTCCGGGCTGTCTATAATCCGACACAATGACGGACGAAAGTCTATGGCTCCATACCAGAGCAGGCACGCTGCAGGTGAACAAATGAAGATTTGTAGTCTGCCATCCTTACGGCCATTACTCATTAGAATCCATAGACATTTTTTATCTGCTCTGAGTTATGTGCAAATCCCCAGTGGAGATTTCTTACAGTCTCATAAAGAGAAGCAGCATCATGATTCGCTATGGCATCAATTATCATATCATGCTCATCTACTGCAGCTAAATACCAGCTTTGAATGAAATTTTTTCTTGGAAAATCCCAAAGCCGGTTTTTTATAGGCTTAAGTATTCTTGCTGCGAAAAGATTTGGTCTCATCTGAAGGAATATATCGTGAAAGGCATAATGCTGCCTGTCATAGCGTACCATATCCCCGACCCTTACTGCGCGGCGCATGTCATCATTCATCTTCCGCATCTTGAGGAGCTTTTCTTCCGTGTAAGCCTCCATCGATCCGGCTATGATCGTATGTTCGAGTGCTCCCATGATTTCATAGAGGAATGGGAAATCCTCGTACTCGAGCCGATTAACAGTGACTTTGCTTCGAGGATGAATGGTCAGGTAGCCCTCTGCCTCCAGCTGGATAAGTGAATCACGAAGAGGTGTGGTGCTGATTCCTAGAGCATCGGTAATAGCTGCGAGATTCAGTACACCACCTGGCACCAAGTTGCCGTTTTTCATTTCATCAAGGATATATTGATAGGCTTTGTCCCGCCCAGACATTAGAACTCCCCAAAAGACGATTCTGCATTCAAAAAAACTACACCAACTGATATATCACTTGGATTTTTCTAAATCAAGCAATCCTTCCGCCATGGAACAAAATAATATCCTGCACCGACGATTACCACTTAACCTGTTGTAAATAAAATATTTTTATTCACAACCGTGATACAAAAATGAAAAGTCCCACTTCTCTTGTTTTTATGGTGCTTACTGGATAATCCTAATTTAACAGATGTATCAAGAGATACATAAAACACTTTGACAGGCGATGAATTCTTCATCCGCCATACTCTGAGGAGGCCATCATGCTGTTCAAAAAGATCACTGCTCTCATCGCAGCTCTAGCAGTTCCTGCGGTCTTCGCATGCAGTGCGAATGCAGCGGAGTTCAACCTGAAGCTCCAGACTTATTACTCTCCCACGACGGCAACCGGTGCCAAGTTCTTTGCCGATCAGGTGAAAAAGCTGACTGACGGAAAGGTAGAAATCCAGGTGTTCACCGGCGGCGAACTGGTTGGTTCCGCCAACATACTGACGTCTGTTAAGAGCGGCATGATCGATATCGGTCATGGAATGGGACACCATTTCACTGAGAGAAAGAGCGGTCTTGTCGAGTCCGGCCTCCCGATGGGATGGACTTCCGCAACGGAAGCCCAGATCCTTTACGATCAGCGCGGCCTCCGCGAAATGTTCGCAAAAGACTATGAAAAACTTGGCGTTGTGTACCTCGGCCCTGTCTGGGCAGCGCCTTTCACCACCCTCAGCAAGAAGCCTATCCGTTCTCTCGATGACATGCGCAAGATGAAGATCCGCGCAGTAGGTGCCGTCGCCAAGATGCTTACCAAGCTTGGAGTCAACGTAGTGAGCCTTCCCCCCGAAGACATCTACATGGCTCTTACCACCGGGCAGATTGACGGCGTCGTGTACGGCAGTGCCGCTGAATACAAGGAAACCAAGTATTATGAAGCTGCTGGCTGGCTGAACGTCACTCCCTTGCTCGACCCCATCACTGACTCCCTTATCATCAACAAGAAGGTCTGGGAAAAGTTCACGCCTCAGATGCGTGCTTCCATTCAGGCCGCTGCCGACATGACCCGCTGGCATTATTATACCTGGGGTGAAAGCGAAAGCGTGAAGGTTCTTGATGAAATCTTCAAGGATAAAATCACCTCCTTCTCCACGGAAGACATGAATGCCATGACGAAGGCCGCCTCTGAAATCTGGGAACAGGAATCCCAGAAGAGCCCTGAAGTCAAGGCCGCCGTTGATGTTCTTAAGGAATTCGCTAAGGCAAAGGGACGCATCTAAATTTCAGCTTAGGCGTCTGCCCTGCGGTGCAGGGCAGACGCCTTTTTTTGTCACTTCGTCCAACAGGATTATCCATGTTGAAAAGCATCGTTCACGGCATCGACAAATTCAACACGGCAATCAGCAATGTAACCATGTGGCTGATGATCCCTCTCGTCGGGGTCATGCTGTATGAGGCCATTCGCCGATACTTCTTCAACGCCCCCACGGTCTGGGGAATGGAATTGAGCATGATGATATTTGGCGCATATATCATCTTCTCCGGGCCTAGTTCGATTCTGCAAAGAGTCCAGGTCGGTGTCGACCTGTTCTCCTCCAAATGGGAGCCGAGGACCAGGGCCGTTGTCAACTGCCTTACGTACGGGTTCACCTTCGTCTTCTTCTTCCAGCTTCTGAAGACTTCCGTGATTTATGCCATCGAATCCTGGGAACTTCAGGAGCTTTCATCATCAGCATGGGGACAGCCTGTCTACCACTGGAAGACGCTTATTCCGATCGCAATCGGGCTGATGATGCTTCAGTCGTTTGCAGAGTTCCTTAGGAACGTCTGGATGGCCGTCAAAGGGGAGAAAATGCCATGAGTCCCTTTGAAATAACCGGCCTTATGTTCATCTCTATGCTCATTCTGATGAGCACCGGCCTTCCCATTGTTTACTGTCTCGGTGCAGTAGGCACTCTTTCCGCCATATTCCTCTGGGGAGAAGGTGCACTTGACATAGTGTATTTCTCAACCATGGAGCTGATGGGCAACCTCGTCTTGAGTGCTGTACCGCTCTTCATTTTCATGGGATTCATCCTTCATGAATCCAGAATCGCAAAAGACC
>JAKSQA010000034.1 GCA_024404335.1 Mailhella sp. | reverse complement strand
CCGGGCAGCAGCAGGTCTATGAGGCGTGCCTCCGCCTGTTCGGCTGCCTTCGCGGCCACACGCTCGCCCTCCTCGTCGCGGACAAGCTTCTCGCCCACGTCCATGAGGTCGCGCACCATGGATTCCACATCGCGCCCGACGTAGCCGACCTCCGTGTACTTCGTGGCCTCGACCTTGATGAACGGGGCTCCCGTCAGCTTAGCCAGGCGGCGGGCTATCTCGGTCTTGCCCACACCCGTCGGCCCCATCAGGATGATGTTCTTGGGCGCTATCTCGTCACGCAGGGCGGGGTCGAGCTGCTGGCGCCGCCAGCGGTTCCTGATGGCCACGGCCACCATGCGCTTCGCGTCTTCCTGACCAATGATATACCTGTCGAGTTCGGCGACTATCTGCCGCGGAGTGAGCGCTTCCATAGTATCTCCTTTGCACCCATGGTAATGCCCCTGCGGAATAAGGGGAAGGGCGGAAAAAGCGCTTCCCGGCGTCCATGTTCGCACGGGACCTCCGGAAGAACTCTCCATCATCAGGCAGGTGCCTTGGCATGGCCTGCCTCCTGCAATCAATGCGGCGCACAGCCACGACTCTCCGGAGGCCCTTCTCGCAGAACTCCGGCGCATAGCCGTCCTTGCCCTTTCAAGCCGTGGTCAGCGGTCTACGCCGGATTTCCGGCATGACGACGCCTTCAATCCTGCGTGGCAGGCGCCTCCACAGCCGCCGCAGCCGCACCCGCAGCCCCCCTTTCCCTTAAGGGTGCGGCGCGCACGGAACACAAGATGGCATGCCGCGGCTATGATGACGACGCATACGATAACTGTCTGCATAGGCTTTACCTCTTTTTCTTCCGCATACCATCATTGAAATTGGTTTTCAACTACTTCAGCCGAATCCCCCGTCGATTTCTCCTAGCCGGGCACACGCCTGATATTGCGATGCCATGCCGCCGTTTTCATCGAATCGACAGCCTCCCTCCGCCCCCCCCTAAGGGAGCTCTGCGCCCTTCCCGACGCTCTCCCACGGAAAAGGCCCTGCAGTCGCAGGGCCTTCGATTCCGAAAGATCAGGATGCCAGTAGGACCGTCAGGATTCCGAGCCTCCGGACACCTGCGGCGCATCGTCAGGCGCATCCGTCTGCGGCTGACGCCGGAACTTCCAGACGAACCATGAAATCAGCATGTAGCCCAGCAGCTCCCCCGACTCCTCCATGGCGGTCTTGGCGAGGCGCACGGCCTCATGGGCAGACTCGGGGCTGATGCCGGCAACGGAGCCCAGCAGGCCATTCCACAGCATACCCATGCCGAATAGCCTGGAATAGACCAGCACGACCATGAGGCCGACGGCAAGACAGGGGAACTCTCTGTGGCGGACCAGCTCCGCCATGCCGCGCAGCGTATTCCGCACATCGGTGCATGCGTAGGTGAGGCAGCCGCCCGCAAGGGCGAGCGCAGGCCACTTCCAGCAGCCGTGCGCGATGAAATCAAGGAAGAAGTCCTGCTCGCGTATCAGCATGCACCCCGTCAGGCCGGCGGCAAGGACAAGCGCCCTGCGCATGCCGGGCCTGCGCCGAGCCTCAAGGAAGAGGATCGCCGTGCACGCGGCAAGAAGCAACGTCTGGCATATCTCCGTAGGCGCGTATTCCTTAAAGCTGACAGAGCTCGCCATGTCGATGACGAACACGAGGAAAAGGCCTGCCGCACACGCGCAGAGGAAAAAGAAGGCCCGGGCGGCCCCGGCAACCGTGCCGAGATCTCCGCCGTCTGTGCCGGCATCCTTCCGGAGTACCCTCATCCGTTCCCTAAGCATCTCATGCCTCTGAAAAAAAGCGGCATATCTGACGGATATGCCGCTCATGATCTTCCCTTCCGAAAGGAAACTACTTCTTCACGGCGATGATGACGTTCTCAGACTTGAAAAGCGCCGTCACGGTGCAGCCGCGCTCGATCTTGAGGCGGTTGACGCCTTCCAGAGTGACGGTGGCATTGACTTCGAGGCCGGATGCCGTCTCGATCAGCACTTCACCGTTCACGAATCCGCGCACGAGTTTCACGACCTTGCCTTCGAACTGGTTGCGGCAGCCGATCAGCATGTCACCGGTCTCCCCGGCGAGCATGATCTCGGTGGCCTTGACGAGGCAGGCGGCCTCACGGCCGACTTCGATGCCGAGCTTTTCGGCAACCGCATTGGGGATGGAGCCGTACATCTTGTCACCGCTGGGAAGCGTGACTTCGACTTCCATGCCGCGGCTGCCGTTGACGATGGCGCTGACGGTTCCGGTGTAGGCATTGCGGGAACTGAACTTCATTATATACTCCTTGTGTCCCTGCGGACTTCTGCCAGGGAAACGCCGATCCATCCGGAAAACGTCAGCTCGATGCCCGAAACGGCTTCGGCCGCTTCGGGAAAGACGCCCGGCCCGCTCATTCAGCAGGGAAACTCCCCCCTCTTCGCGGCATGCGGGCATCCATGCCCGCATGGGCGCCATGCGGCGCTTTTCAGCGCATCCCCAGGCTTATTGCAGATAACGAACCTTCTTTTTTGCAGATTTCGGCAAGCCCGTCAAGCATGGGCCTGCAGTCGGAATCCTTTCAAACGGGTACGTCGTTCCGCTGCAGGTCCTGCGGATCGGTTCCCGCCAGAAGCGCCAGGAATCCCTCTTCGTCGAGCACCGGTATGCCGAGGGCCCTCGCCTTCTCGAGCTTCGACCCGGGGTCGTCCCCCGCCACAAGCCAGTCCAGCTTCTTGGAGACGCCTGACATCACTGCCGCGCCCGCGGCCTCGGCCATGCGCCTGTACTCGTCCCTCGGGCGCGAGAGCGTGCCCGTGAAGAGTATCCGGCGGCCGGCAGGCGCACCCTGCGCCTGAGCGCGTTGCTCCTCGTGCCGGGGCCAGAGCCCCAGCAAGCGGACGCTCTCAAGCAGGCTCCTGTTCGCCTCGTTCTCAAAGAAGTCGCGTATGCAGCGGGCCACCTCGGGGCCCACGTCGGGCAGCGTCTGCAGCTCCTCCGCCGATGCCGAGGCCAGGGCGTCCATGTCGGAATACCTTGCCGCCAGGGTGCGGGCCGTCTGCTCGCCGACCTGCCGGATGCCGAGGGCGGCGATGAAGCGCACGAGGCCGGCGTTCCGCCTGGCGAGGTCGAGCATGTCGACGCACTTCGCCGCTGAGACCTCGCCCATGCGGTCGAAGCCCATCAGCTCCTCCTTCGTCAGCGTGAACAGGTCCGCCGGGGTGGCGACCCTGCCCGATTCGATAAGCATCTCCACCATCTTCTCCCCGATGCCGTCGACATCAAGGCCCGCCTTGGAGACGAAGTGCATGATGCTGCGCCGCACCACGGCGGGGCAGGCGAGATTGACGCACCGGTGGGCCGATTCGCCCTCGCGCCGGAAGACCGGCGACCCGCAGGAGGGGCAGGTCTCGGGGAAGCGGAATTCGGGCAGTCCCTCGGGCCGCTTCGCAAG
Organism: Mailhella sp.; assembly: GCA_024404335.1. GTDB lineage: Bacteria > Desulfobacterota > Desulfovibrionia > Desulfovibrionales > Desulfovibrionaceae > Mailhella. The sequence continues at coordinate 4,581 of JAKSQA010000034.1, read as the reverse complement.
CACGGGCCCGAGCACGTCGGGGATGACGTCGCCGGCCCTCTGGATGATGACGGCATCGCCTTCGCGGATATCAAGGCGGCGTATCTCGTCCTCGTTGTGCAGGGTTGCCCTCGACACCACCACACCGCCGAGGCTTACCGGCTCGAGCTCGGCCACAGGCGTGAGCACGCCCGTGCGGCCCACCTGCACGACGAGCCTGCGCAGCCGTGTCTCCGCCTTGCGCGATGTGAACTTCCAGGCGACGGCGAAGCGGGGCGCGCGGGCCGTAAAGCCTATGGCGCGCTGCGCCTCGAGGTCGTCGATCTTGAAGACGACGCCGTCGATCTCAAAGGGGAGCTCGTCCCTCTCCGCCTCGAAGCGGGCGAAGCACGCAAGCGCCTCATCGGCATTCCGGCAGAGCGAGCCGCCGGGCGGCGTATCGAAGCCCCATGCGGCAAAGGCCTTCATCAGCCCGGAGTGGGTCTCCCATGCGGGGCCGTCTTCGGAGACGCTGCCGAGGCTGTACGCAAGGAAGCGCAGCCCGCGCGATGCGGTGACGGCGGTATCGAGCTGCCGCAGCGAGCCGGCCGCGGCATTGCGGGGGTTGGCGAAACGCTTCTGCCCCAGCGCGTCCTGGCGGGCGTTGAGCTCCTCGAACTCGCGCCGGAACATGAGCACCTCGCCCCTGATGTCGATGCGCTCGGGGAAGGGCCCGGGGCCCTCGAGCCGGAGGGGAAGGTTGCGCACCGTGCGCATCGCCTCCGTGACGACTTCGCCCACCTCGCCGTCGCCGCGGGTGAGCGCCTGCGTCATGACGCCGTTCACATAGGTGATCTCGCATGCGAGGCCGTCAAGCTTGGGATCGGCCCACCAGCAGGACGTCTCGCCGCCCGAGGCTTCGGGCAGGGCCTTCGCGGCCCTTTCGGCAAAGGCGGCCCATTCCTCCGCGGAGAACACGTTGTCAAGGCCGTACATCCGCTCACGGTGCGGCATCGTCTCCAGATACGGCAGGACCGCTCCGCCCACGCGCCGCGTAGGGGAATCCTCCGTACGCAGGTCGGGGAACTCCTTTTCGATGGCCTCCAGCTCCCTGTACAGCGCGTCGTAGGCCTCGTCGGTGATCTCCGGGGCATCGAGCTGATGGTAGAGCCTGTTATGCCGCGTAATCTCGGCACGCAGCTCGCCGGCGCGGGCCGCGGCCTTTCCGTGCGCCTCCGCTGCGGGGTCGCTGAACAGGGAATACTGCTGCATGGTTCCTCCTTTCCTCGTACGGCGCGATTCGCCTGAATGGATTCCTCATTTTTCAGAACGACAGGGGGCGCAGGGGCCGGAGCCCTGCCGGAGCCTCGGCCTGCGGGGCGGCAGAGCCGCTCTGCTCTGCGCCGTCGCGGCCGATGACGACGACCTCCACGGGCACCTCGCGCCCGCATCGCGCCGCGGCATCCTTCACGGCTCGCTCCATGCCGCCGCAGCACGGCACATCCATGCGCACGACCGTCACGCTCCTGACGGCGCAGGCCCCGAACATGGCGGCCAGCTTCTCCGCATAATCATACTCGTCAAGCTTGGTGCATCCTATCAGCACGGCCCTGCCACGCATGAAGCGCTCGTGGAAGCGGGCGAAGGCGTAGGCCGTGCAGTCGGCGGCGACAAGCACGTCGGCCCCCACGAGCCAAGCGGGCGCCGGCGGGGCGAGCCGTATCTGCACGGGCCAGTTCCCGAGCATGGAAGGCGCATCCGCCGCCTCGCCGCCGGCCTCGGCCACGCGGGCCTTCCGCTCGGCCAGATGCCGTTCCACGGCGGCCTCGTCGTATGCCGCGGCCTCGCGCATGACAAACGATATCGCCCCTGCAGGGCAGGCGGGCAGGCAGTTGCCCATGCCGTCGCAGTAGTCGTCGCGTATGAGCCGGGCCTTGCCGCCCACCATGGCGATGGCACCCTCGTGGCACGCCTCAGCACAGAGCCCGCAGCCCGTGCACTTCTCCTCGTCGAAAACAACCATCTGCCGCAGCATGTCTTCCCCCTGAAAATTCATTAACAAATGCCGGGCCGGAGCGTATCCTCCCCGAAAACGGAGGTCCCCATGGAACTGCTCGACCGGCTCTTCGCCGCCATGGCCGCCTGGAACGGCGGCGACCCAAGGCGCATCCAGCATTTCATCAAGGTCCACGCCCTCGCCCGGCTCATCGGCCTGCTGGAAGGGCTGGGTTCCCGCACGCTCTTCTTACTTGAAGCGGTCGCCTGTGTCCACGATATCGGTATACGCCCTTCGGAAGTGATGTACGGTGTGATTTCCGGCGGCACGCAGGAGGAGGAAGGCCCGGCGCCTGCGCGGGCCATGCTGTCGGAGCTCGGATTCCCGCCGGATACCGTGGAGCGTGTCTGCCTGCTCGTCGGCCGGCACCACACATACGAAGGCATCGACGCCGCCGACTGGCAGATCCTCGTCGAGGCCGACTTCCTCGTCAATCTCTTCGAAGACGGCGCATCCCGCTCCGCCGTGGAATCGGCATACGCAAAGATATTCCGCACCGCATCCGGCAGGGAGCTCTGCAGGACGATGTACGGCATCTGACCGTTGGAACCGGCTTCCGCAAAAGGCGGCCGCCTCCCGGCTATGCCTGGGCGAGCATCAGATTGTACAGGCTCGACCTGCCCTTGCGCTGCTTTGCCGCGGCCTTCGGGTCCTTCGCCTCAAGGCCGGCGATCAGCGCCTCGGCATCGGCGGCCGTGGCAGGAAGGCCCGCCTTGAGCAGATTCTTCACGTTCGCCTCTTTCAGCTTGTCTGCAAGCAAGGCCTCTACGGCAAGGCCCATGGCCGTCTTCCCAGCGGCATCCGTGGCCTGTGCGTCGGCCCCCATGTTGAGCAACCTCTTCACGGCCCTCGTATTGCCATGCCTGGCAGCGATACACAGCGCCGTCGTGCCGTCGTTATTCTTCGCCTCTGTGTCCGCTCCACGGTCAAGGAGAAGACGGACCATCTTCACCTTGTTCCTGCTATCGGCGGCATTATACAGCACCGTGCTGCCATCGTTATTCTTCGCCTCTATGTCCGCTCCACGGTCAAGTAGAAGACGGACTACATTCCCTCTGCCTCTGCTATCGGCGGCGGCATAATGCAGAGCCGTACTGCCGCACAAATCCTTCGCCTCTATGTCCGCTCCGCGGTCAAGGAGAAGACGGACGACTTCCTCAGTCTCCCACACCTTCACCCACCAGTGGCTCTCGACGGCACTATGCAGCGCCGTCTTGCCATGCTCATCCTTCGCCTTCATGTCCGCGCCGCGGTCAAGGAGAAGACTGACGACCTCCGCTTGGCCGTAGGCTGTATGCAGCGGCGTGCTGCCGTCGTTATTCCTCGCCTCTATGTCCGCTCCACGGTCAAGAAGGAGCTTCACAACATCGGCATGGCCATAACAGGCGGCTGTATGCAACGGCGTGCTGCCGTCGTTATTCCTCGCCTCTATGTCCGCTCCGCGGTCAAGGAAAAACTGAACCACTTCCGCTTTGCCATTACTGGCGGCATTATGCAGCGGCGTCCATTCATCGCTATTCTCCGACTCCATGTCCACACCAAGGAAGTCCGCGAGCTCGGCAACAGCCTCCGCATCCGTCGGCACGCCGTATTCCGCCTCCAAAGCGGCAAGCACCTTCGCATCGTCTTCCTCCAGGGCCATTTGTGCCAGAAGGATGCCGCGCAGCCCCGGTCTTCCGAGCAGCTCGGTGACAAAGCCTCCCTTGCTCCCCAGGGCTTCAGCCGCCTCCTCGGTCCCCGCGCCGAACCCGACAAGCAGCACGGCCAGCCGGGCATCGTCAGCAAGAACGGCCTCGGCAAGAACATTGTCCCCAGACGCGGTCGTGAACTTTCTGAATCCCGCCTTCCATAAAAGATATGCGATATGATAATGACTTTCCTTCAGTGCTTCGGCAATGTAGCTATGTGTGTAGCCATCGCAGTAGTACTGCGCACCCAGGTATTCAAGCAGAAGGCGCACCACATCATCATCACCGTTGTGAACGGCTTCCAGCAGAGCGGTATCGGCTCCACCGCCGCCACTGTCGACCGCCCCATGCTCAAGAAGGAGCCGCATCATTTCCATATCGCCTACTGATCCGAGTAATGGATACCTTTCATGGTTCGGGTGGCTATAATTCGGACTGGCACCTGCCTCGAGAAGCATCTTTACGAAGGAAATATCGTTGAACCAGACCACCGCAAGGTAAACCAGTTCTGCCCCTAAGCCCTCTTCGTCATAGTCGAGCTCGAGAGGAATCATGCCGGCCTTGACAAGCCGACGCAGCATATCCGTACACCCACTTTCCACGAGATCATCGACCGCCCTGAAATAATCTTCATTATCGGGATCAGGCCCGCACTCGTCTCTGAGCTCGCAGAGCACGTCCACAGCCTCGGCAGCGTCAGGGTCAGCGGGATTTCCCTCCGCATCACGCCCGATCAGCAGGTCTGCGACATCGTCATGGAGGTTCCATACGGCATAGAACAGGGCGGAGAATCCCTCTCTGTCCTTCGCATTCCTGTCAGCACCGCTGTCAAGGAGAAGGCGGACGGTATCCTCATTGCCATTATAGGCGGCCAAAAGC
>JAKSQA010000033.1 GCA_024404335.1 Mailhella sp. | reverse complement strand
TTGGAGGTCACGCCGGACTCTACGGCCCAGGCGAAGAGCAGGTCCTCGGCTTCCTTGGCGGAAGGCCTGCGGGCCGTGAAGACGCTGCCGTCCTTCGTGCTGCCGGTGGCGGGGATGAAGTCCTCAACCGTGCGGATGCGGTTGACGAACGACTTCTGCATGACGATGCCGCCGTCGGTCAGGCTCTTGAAGTCGATCATGGGCACGCCGCAGAAATCCTCGAGGTGGGCAAGGCCGGGAAGCTCGAAGATGCGGAGGTTCTTGCGGCCCTTCAGCACTTCGACGACGCCTTCCTCGAAGGCGGGGGCGGCCACGACTTCGAAATACTGGGAGGCGATGAGCTCGGCGCACTTCATGTCGAGGGGGCGGTTGACGACCACCGCGCCGCCGAACGCGGCGATGCGGTCGCACCAGAAGGCCTTGTCAAGGGCTTCGGAAAGCGTGTCGGCCCAGGCGGCGCCGCAGGGGTTGTTATGCTTGAGGATGGCGGCGGCAGGGCGGGCCGTGAGGTACTGCAGGATGTTGCAGGCGTTGTCGACGTCGGTGAGGTTGGTCTTGCCGGGATGCTTGCCCGACTGGACCATCTGCTCCTCGGTGAGGGCGGAGACGATGCCCATGCCCGGGCGGCGCCACTTGAGTCCGGCGAGATCGGCCTCGCCTTCCACGAACTCGTAGACGGCGGCGGGCTGGTCGGGGTTCTCGCCGTAGCGGAGGCCGCGGACCTCGCCGGCCATCTCCCAGGTACGCTTGCGGTACTTGAGCACGCTGTCGCCCAGCGTGATCGTCATGGTTTCGGGGAATCCGTCGGCGACGATAGTCTTATACATGTCCTTGAGTTGGCTCATAACTGCTCCGTCATGGTTCTTGCTGAGGTGGCCCGCATCCGGTCGGGTGCGCAACGGGGAAGAAGCCTAGCACAAATTTCCATTCCGGGCAATTGACGCGGCCGCCCTCCTCCCGGGAGGGATACCGGATGAAAGCGTCAATCACTCGATAACATTACACATATTGCAAGGATAAAGCCTGCCGCATCCGAACCTTCCCGTGCGGGGCTTGCCCACACGCCGACGGCCTGCGCCGCCGCGGATGAGCAGACCCGGCGCACCTCCCTGATCTTCAGGCATCCCCAGGCAGATACGGCGGCTTCCCCGCCGAAATCGGAGCGCAGTCCGCTCCGTCCGCTATTTCGCGGCTCCGGCGGCCTTCCTCTGCTGCGCCCGCTTCCCGGAGGAAGCCTTCCTGCCTTCGGCTGCGGGCTTCCTTTCCGGCGAAGCCTCCCCGATGAGGCGGTGCTTCACGGCCCTGAATCCGAAGGCATCGCGCTCTTCCGACAGATCAAGGAAGCGCACGACCTCGGCATTGACCTCCGCGGCCCTGCGGCCCTCAGCCGGCGCCATTTCGGATTCCGCGCCTTCGGGCACCACGACGAAGCGCGTGGCCGCCCCCCGTCCGGAGAGAGGCACCTTGACCACGGCGGCGGGAAGCGCCCATGCGGCCTCCACGCGGCAGCGGCCGTCGCCCGAGCTTTCGACTTCGACGGCCGCAACGGCCGTGCGCTCGCGGGGAAGCGTGCGCTGCCCCGAAGCGAAATTGCCCAGCGACCAGAACACGACCCGGCCGTCTTCCGTGAACTCGACCGGCTGCAGCACATGAGGATGCGTGCCTATCACGATATCCACCCCGGCCTCGAATGCCCATGCGGCCTCCCTCTTCTGGGCGGCGCCGGGCTTCAGGTCGTATTCGTCACCCCAGTGGAGGCAGGCCACGATGCAGTCGGCGCCGAGCCTGCGCAGCTGCTCAGCCGACTCCATAAGGAATCCGCGGGTTATGAGATTCATCCCTATCGAGCCTTCCCCTTTGGGGAGCGGGCCGTTCGAGCCGTATGCGGCATTGATGATGCCCACGCGCACGCCGCCCGCATCAACGACAAGAGGCTGGTTGATGGGGAGCCCGGCCAGTCCGAAGCCCCGTTCCGACAAGACCGCCACGGTACGCGCAGCCCCGTACGATCCGCGGTCGTGCATGTGGTTGTTGGCCAGGGTGAGCACCGTGAAGCCGGCGTCCTTCACATTGTCGGCGAGCACGTCGGGCGTATTGAACTGCGGGTAGCCGGTGTATCTGCGGTCTTCCCCCGACGCCGTGGTCTCATAGTTGCCGACCACGGCATCACCCTTGAGAAACCGCTTCACATGGGCGAACTGATAGCTGAAATCGTATTCCCCCGTCGTGCCGATCCGCGCGGCGTCAAGCTGCGTCTGGTGCGCCATGATGTCGCCCGTGAAGACAAGCCGGGCACGCGCCGCAAGGGCGTCGCAGGAGAAAACGGAAGCGGAAAGAACGGCTGCGGCAAATGCGGCCGCGGAAAACATGCGGAGATTCAAGGCACTCTACCTCATTGTATGTCGTTGGTAAGTTTTTTTCATGATACCCGAGAAGGAAAGCAAGGAAAACCGTTTTCCGCATGGCCGCATACGGCTGACGGAGCACCTGCACGGCCCGCAATCATCATTCCCTTCCTCCCGAAGCGGCATCCGGAACGTACGGCTCTGCCGACGGAGGAAGCAAGTCTGAACCGGCACGGACGTGGACGGCCAGGTACGGGAGCTTGCCATGTTCGAGGAACGGGCCTACATTCCGGAAGCGCGATCCGCGCCGACATCCTTCTTCCAACGGGGCCAGCCATGGAAAAACTCCTTCTCAAGACCGCACGCCAGCTCAACGCTCTCGACGAGGCCTCGCTCATGGCCCTGTGGGACAGGTATATGGAACGCGTCAGGAACTTCGACGGTTCCCGCGAATGGGAGGAGTCGGCCATCGTGCTTTCCCTCATCCAGGCCGTGCGCGGCAAGAACCAGCTCTTCAATGCTCGCTGGAAGGACCTGCACGCCGCACCGGAGCCCGAACCGGAGCCGCTGGGCGAGCCTTTCCACAAACATCCCCCCATCCCCTCGCGCGAGCGCAGGCGCTCCGAGCCCAAGGGCACGCCCGCTGCTGTCCATGCCTTCCGCCCGCTGCGGAAATCCTGAGGAGCCGCCGGATCATCCGGCACTTCGTCTGCCTGCCGCACCTTCTCATCGGCTGTGATATCCCCAAGGGAACGGAGCGGATGGGCGTCTCGAGGAGCACGCACTTCGCCGGGATGGCGCGGACCCTGTCCGCCCATGAAGGAATGCGGCGCACCGCCGTATTCCACATTGCCCGCGACTGCATGCCGGGCGCCGGTCTGAGTAACCGTAATGATCGGCTCCTGGTTTCGGTATCGGGGGAACGCCGTCAGCAGCCGCGTGAACAACCGCGGCAACAGAAGAGCCTGGCCGAACGCGGATCCGTGCCCGCAGTCGATGGCCAGGGAACCTCATGGCGGCACGTTCTCCAGAGGCCGATTCGCTGAAATTCCGATTAAACAAAAAAGGAAGGACTTGCGTCCTTCCTTTTTTCAGCTTCGTTTCCGAGCTTACGCCATGCCGTTGACGGCCTTGGCGAGGCGGGAGATCTTGCGGGAAGCATTCTTCCAGTGGATGATGCCCTTTCCGGCGATCTTGGCGACGGCGGAATTGGCGGCTTGCAGAGCCTGTTCGGCGGCAGCCTTGTCGTTGTTCTGCACGGCGGCGCGCACGGCCTTCACCACGTTCTTGATGCGGGTGCGGGCGGCACGGTTGCGGGCGTTACGCTTGATGCTCTGCTTTTGGCGCTTGATGGCGGAAGCATGATTTGCCACGGGAATCCTCCAGTAATGTGATGTCCCCCGATGGGGGTGTGATTCAATATGCTCGGGTGGCGCATAAGAAACCGCCCGTTATTTCCAGAACGATTATCTTTATGCGCCTTCCCGTTTTATGTCAAGAGGGGGCTGCTACATCTGCAGCGCGGCGAAGTCGGCGAGGCGGGCCATGCGCATCAGCACCGCCTGCAGCAGATTGAGCCTGTTGGCGCGTACGGCCGGATCCTCGGCCATGACCATGACGCCGTCGAAGAAGGCATCCACCGTGGGACGGACGCCGTCCATCAGGGCGAGCAGCTCGTCGAAGCGGTCTTCGGCCCAGAGGGCGTCGAACCTGGAGGCCATGGACTCGATGGCGGCGGCGAGGGCCTTTTCGGCGTCCTCGGCGAGCAGGTCGGCCCTGTAGCTGCCGGTGGCCTCGGCCCCCTGCTTGCGCAGGATGTTGGCCACGCGCTTGAAGGTCTGCGCGTTCGCGGCGAAGTCGGGCTTGCGGCTTTCGGCGACAAGGGCCTCAAGGCGCTTCGATGCGGCCCACACGTCGCTGCAGCCCGCGTTGAGCACGGCTTCCACGAGGAGCGTGTCGGCGCCCTGCGTGAGGAAGAGGTTCTTCACGCGGCCGGCGAAGAACTCGTTGACCTTGGCGAGGGCGGCGGGCTTCTCCAGCTTCCACCTGATGTCTTCGCTGTAGAGCGACTGGGCCTTGGCGAAGAGGTCCTCCACGGCGATGCGGTAGCCCTTCTCGATGAGGATGCGGGCGATGCCGAGGGCGCAGCGGCGCAGGGCAAACGGGTCGGCGGCGCCGGTGGGGATGTTGCCCAGGCCGAAGCAGCCGACGAGCGTATCGGCCTTGTCGGCCATGGAGAGGATGGCGCCGAGATCCGTGGCGGGCACCGGGGTGTCAGGGCCGGCGGGGAGGTACTGCTCGGCGATGGCGTCGGCAGCGGCGGAGTCAAGGCCCATCACATGGCCGGAGATGCCGCCCATGATGCCCTGCAGGGTATCGAACTCACCCACCATCTGGGAAACGAGGTCGGCCTTGGCATAGCGGCCCGCAACGGCGGCGGATTCGGCGGAGACGGCGGCGGAGGCCACGCCGGGCTGTGCGGCGATCCAGCGGCAGAGCTCGGAGAGGCGGCGGCACTTGTCGCCCATGGAGCCGAGCGGTCCGAGGAAGATGACATGGTCGAGCTTCTCGGCCCAGATGTCGAAGGAGGCCTTCATGTCCGTATCCCAGTAGAAGCGGGCGTCCTCAAGGCGGGCGCGGAGCACGCGTTCCCAGCCGGTCTTCACCAGCTCGGGCTCAAGCGAGGTCACGTTCGACACGGTGAGGAAGTACGGAAGCAGACGGCCCTCGGCATCTTCGACGCCGAAGCTCTTCTGGTGCGTCTCCATGCTGGTGAGCAGCACGATGGAGGGCAGCTTGAGGAAGGAGGGATCGAAGCCGCCCAGCACGGGCACGGGGTGCTCGCTGAGGCCCTGCACTTCGTCAAGGAGGCTTTCCTTCCAGAGCACGCGGCCGTTCACGGCTGCGGCAAGGGCGTCGCCGCCGGCGATCACGGCGCTGCGGCGCTCGGCGCCGGCAAGCACCACACCGCACTTCTCGGCGAGGACCGCGTCGAATGAATCGGCATCGGCGACCTCGAAGGGGCCGCGGCCGTGGACGCGGTGGCCGGTCGTCATGCGGCCGGACTCGATGTCGGCCACGGTGAAGGGCACGACTTCGGCGTCAAGAAGGGCGACAACCCAGCGCAGCGGGCGGGCGAAGAGGAAGCGGCTTTCGCTCCAGTGCATGCGCTTGGCGAAGGGAAGCGCGGCGATGATGGCAGGGGCGGCGGAGGCGATGATCGAGGCGGCGGATTCGCCGCCCACGGTCTTGCGGGCCGCCACATAGGTGCCCTTGGGGGTTTCCTGCGTGAACAGGGCCGACACGTCGACGCCCTGGCCGCGGGCGAAGCCCTGGGCGGCCTTGGTGGGCTGTCCGTCGGGGCCGTAGGCGGCCTTCACGGAAGGTCCGAGGGCGACTTCCTCACGCACGGGGGTGGAGGCGATGAGGTCGTACGCATGCAGGACGGCGCGGCGGGGCGTGGTGTCAACGGTGATGCGGCCGAAGGCGAGGCCGCGCTCCTCGAAGAGGGCGGCGAAGCGGTCGTGGAGCTCGCGCTCAAGGGAGGCGAGGAAACGTGCGGGGAGTTCTTCGACTCCAAGTTCGAGAACGAAATGGCTCATGTTCTATCCCTTCTTAAGCATGGGATAACCCATGGCTTCGCGCTGTTCGGCATAAAGGTGGGCGACGCCGGAAGCAAGGGTGCGCACACGGGCGATGTAGCCGGCGCGTTCCGTGATGGAGATGGCGCCGCGGGCGTCAAGCAGGTTGAACGTATGCGAGCACTTCAGGCAGTAGTCGTATGCGGGGAGGGGCAGCTTCACGTCGATGAGGCGGAGGCACTCCTTCTCGAAGTCATTGAAGTGCTGGAGCAGCATGGCGGCGTCGCTCTGGTCGAAGTTGTAGCACGACTGCTCGTATTCGTTCTGATGGTAGACGTCGCCGTAGGTGATGGAGTCGTTCCACTTGAGGTCGTACACAGACTCCACGCCCTGCAGGTACATGGTGAGTCGCTCCAGGCCGTAGGTCAGCTCTACGCTGGCCGGTGCGAGGTCGATGCCGCCCACCTGCTGGAAATAGGTGAACTGCGAGACTTCCATGCCGTTGAGCCACACTTCCCAGCCGAGGCCCCAGGCGCCGAGCGTGGGGGATTCCCAGTCGTCCTCGACGAAGCGGATGTCATGCTTCGCGGGGTCGATGCCGATGGCCTTGAGGCTGTCGAGGTACAGCTGCTGCGGATCGGCAGGGGCGGGCTTCATGATGACCTGGAACTGGAAGTAGTGCTGGAGGCGGTTGGGGTTGTCGCCGTAGCGGCCGTCGGTGGGGCGGCGCGAAGGTTCGACGTAGGCTGCCTTCCAGGGCTCGGGGCCTATGACGCGCAGGCAGGTCGACGGACTGAACGTACCGGCGCCGCATTCCAGGTCGACGGGCTGAACGATGGCGCAGCCCTGTTTGGCCCAGTAATCCTGCAGGGTCAGAATGACATTCTGAAAATTCATTTGTTTCTCCTGAAATTCACGGATACGCACATCCGCGGTATTCCGGCGGAAAACCTCCTCCCGGGGGAGGCGGCGCCGCCCAGGCTGGAACGGAACGGTGTCCGTCTCGCCGAAGCCATCAGAGGGAACCGCTGACCATAAACAGATCAGCCCGATGCCCGAACCGGCTTCCGCCGCTCCGGGAAAGGCACGCCGGCCTGCTCATTTAACGGGAAAAGTGAATTTCCCCTGTCCGCAGGCTGCGAGCGTCCATGTTCACATGGACGCCGGGAAGCGTTTTTCAGCGCCGCCCTAGATGGCCCTGAATCGTCCGTTGACCCATTCCAGTCCGAGGTGATACCGCACGAAGGCATCGACAAGGCGCGAGGCCTGCCGATGACTCTCGGACGAAAAACTGCCAAGGTCCCACGACACAGGTGAGTATTCCTTCACTTTTCGCAGTACGTCAAGTGCTTCCTGCCCGAGCTCGAGCCCCATCTCCCCTCTGCGTCTACATGACGGGAGCCGCCACGCACGGCTCGCAGCCGTCTTCAAGCAGGTCGAGCATGCTCCGCAGCAGGGTGTGGCAGCCCTCCGCATCGTCGGGCGGAACGCCCATGGCCTCGGTGAAGCTCACGCAGTTCGCGGCTATGCCCTGGCGCCTCCAGTCACGGCGCAGCCTGTCGGGCCCCGAAAGCAGGGTGGCCTCCTCCATGTTGAGGAAGCGCCCGTCACGGGAGGGGGAGATGCTGACCGATATCCTGTTGAACGAATCGAGGCAGCCCGTGAACCGCCGCCTGCTTCGGCTGCCGCCGAAGGCGAATGCGGTGAAGAGCCCCCTGCCCTTGGAAAGCAGCCGCACCCAGAGATCGGCCTCTCTGAACCTGCCTATGCGCAGAACGATGGCCTCGTCCGTCCACTGCATGCGTACGCCCCAGGCCGCACGGCGGCACGGCGCCTAGCGCCGCGGCGGGAAGGTGAGCGTGACCACGCGAGGGGAACCGGTGCCGTCAAGCTCCCTGCCGTCATAGATGACGCGCACGGCCTGCGAGTTGCCGAGACGTATGACAAGCGAATCACGGAAGGTCATGGAGAAGGTGTCACCCTTCCTCAGCGTGCGCTGCTGCTTCTTCCCATCAGGCTCGAAGCCCATCCAGCAGTCCCCGCTTTCGGAAATGACCTCCACCTGGTGCATGCCGTCAGGCAGGGGCGGCGTTTCGGGAGCGGGGGCCTTCTGCGCATCGGGCCCCGCCTGGGGCTTCTGCGGACCATTCCCCGCTTCGGCAGGGACTTCCGAAGCCGCAGGGGCCGCAGGCTTCTCCGCCTCCTTCCGCAGGGCTTCGGCCGTGACGACGGGCTCCGGCGCAGGGGCAGGAGCCGCCGGAGCGGCACTCGAAGCGGTGCCGGGAGCGGCAGGCGCCGAAGGTGCCGGCACGGCGGATTTTTCCGCGGGCACGGCGGGAACCGGGGCCTCCCGGTGCGCGGGGGGATTCACGAAGGACAGGCTGTCCTTTCCCGCAACGTAGTTCAGGTATGCCATGTAGGCTCCGCCCACAGCGGCGAGTATGAGCGCCGTCTTGAGCACGCTCGCGAGCACCGCCGGCACCGCGCTCTGGCGTACGGGCGCATACACGGTGCTCCGCGTGAGCGAGGGGCGCGCCGCAGCCTCGAATCCCTCGAGCGATGCGGTGAGCTCCGCGGCCTCCTCGGCGGTACGGCCGAGATAACGGG
>JAKSQA010000032.1 GCA_024404335.1 Mailhella sp. | reverse complement strand
GGCGAGCGTCGAGGGCGCATAGACGGCCAGCCCCTCTGCGACAGCGGCCTCCGCGGCATTGTCAGGCGAGACGAGAAGGCCCCGGGCGTGCTCGTTCCGCGCCAGCAGCGCCAGAGGCAGCACGCCGGGCACGGGCTTCAGACGCCCGTCAAGGGAAAGCTCCGCGGCGGAGAACCATCCCTCCAGGGCGTTCTCCGGCAGTATCCCCGCCGCAGCGAGAAGCCCCAGCGCCAGGGGAAGGTCATAGGCCGACCCTTCCTTGCGCCGGTCGGCAGGCGCGAGATTCACGGTGATCCTGCCGGGCGGCAGGCGGAATCCGGAATTCTGGAGGGCCTTCAGCACCCGTTCACGCGATTCCCTCACCGCTCCTTCGGCGAGTCCGACCATGACGAACGTAGGCATGCCCTGACGGCTGAAGTCGACCTCGAGCTCAACCCTGAACGCATCGACACCCTGCAGTGCCCCGCTGGCCAGATGCACGACCATGAGGACCTCAGAAGTTCAGCCCGGGAATCTCAAGGATGAGGCGGTAGGATTCGTCACGCCCCTTGGACTTGATCTGCCCGATGAGATGGAAGCACTGGTGGTAGTAACCCAGGATGAAATCGCTTTCGTACGTCCTGCCCGTGATCAGGTTATGCTTCACCTGGTACTGGATATTGATGTTGCTCACCGGGGTGAAGCGGAATGTATTCGTCAGGAGCTTCTGGTTGGTGGCCAGCTTCATGTCGTCCAGCGTGTCGCGCTTCATCTCCTCCCGGTAGTTGTAGAACTCGTTGCGCTTCATGTACGACAGGCTCCATGAGCCCCAGCGCTTATGCTTCAGCGTGGTGCCTATCTCATGGCGGGTCAGGCCGTCTCCGTATGCCGAGATGTACATCTTGTCCCAGAAGGAAAGCCAGTCCAGCGCGTCGAACTGGAGGTAGGAATAGGTATCGAGCAGGGGCTTCCTGTCATACTGGTGGCGGAACTTCGTACGGCGGGCCTCTTCGAGGTCATAGCCCGTGGCTATCTCCCAGCGGATGGGATCGAAGAAGGAATCCACATGCTCGTAGGAGCCGTCCTTACCCTTCTTCAGCATCGACTTCTTCGCAGTGAGTATGTTCGCAACGGAAAGCCTGACGATCTCCGAAGGACGGATGCGGTCAGCATCCTCGAAGAAGGGATTCTCCGTCTGGTCCTCGTCGGGGATCCAGCCGTATGAAAGCCTCGGCTGGATGCGGTGCATCACGCCCGTCCAGGCATAGGAGCCTACGTTGTCCTCCGTTTCCTCCAGGCGCCTTTCCGGCATCTGCCATGTGCGCGAAAGCTGGGTGAACGCGGTGACGCTCGCCTCGGGAAGGAACCTGTCATGCCTGCCCTCGCCCCTGGCGTATCTGGATCCGTCGCCGATGTGCTCATGGCTCGCATTGTACCATGTCTGCCGGAATCCTCCGTTCAGCAAGAGCGTGGCTCCGGGAAGGGGCACGGGCAGGGAAAGCTCAGGATGCACCTCGGTGCGCAGCCCCCTCACACCGCGCTCGCGGTACTCGTATGTCGAAGACACCTCCGCCTGCACCTCGAGAGGCAGGTCACCCCAGACGCTCCCCTTGTACAGGTAGGCGCTGACCGGTATCCTCTGCACCGTGGTGTCGCTGCTGTGCGGGGCGTTCCCATGCCCGAGGTAGGGAAGCTCCTCGTACCAGATGCCGGCGGAGAGCATGAAGCGGTCCCACTCCCTGTAGACGAATCCGCGGCTTATGCGGTTGTGGTCGGCTTCCTGTATGTCACGGCCGAACATGTCGTAGAGGGAATCGCGGCTGTTGTTGAATCCCGACTTCATGTGCCTGAACTCACGCAGGAAGTTCTGGTCGGACACGTAGTCGAGGTCGTAGCGGTAGCGCCACCCGGAATCCCCGATGTATCCGTCGCCCATGCCGCGCAGCCAGAAGCGCTCCTTCTGGTCAAGTATGCGCTCGTCACGGGGATTGATCCTGTCGCCGGATTCACTGAGGAATGTATGCCTGTCATGGATGAAATCAAGGCCGAGCCATGTCTTGTCGCCGTCACGGGTATGGGCACGGTACTCAAGGCCGGGCATGAACCCCTGGCGGGCCATGTACGTGCCGTAGAACGTCAGGTCTCGGCTGTCGTCGATGACCTGGTAGTAGGGCTGCGACCAGAACACGCCATGCGTGGAGCTGTACCCCATGTCGGGCAGCAGGAGGCCCGACTGGCGGGTCGTCTTGACGGGGAGAAGCATGTACGGGGCGTCGGCGACGGGCACGTCGAGGATGTTCAGCCGGGAATGGGAGAGCCTGGCATAGCCGTCGATCTCGACGTCGGCGGTCTTGACGGAAAGCGACCATGCGGGATTGTCGCCGTCGCACGCCGTGACCTTCGCGTTTCTGAAGAGGTATCTGCTGCCCGTGATCTTGTCGACCTTCTCACCGGCCACATACATGTGGGGGCCCGCGATGAAGACGGAGCCTTCCTTCAGCCAGCCGGTCTGGGACTTGATGTCGAACTCGGCCTCCTGCGCGCTGAGCATGTCGCGGTCCATGCGGACCTCGACATGCCCCTTGAGGAATATCCAGTCCGTAGTGGTATAGTACCGCGCGAAATCAGCCTTGAGGTAGTCCTTCCCGTGCTGGATCAGGACGTTTCCGGAGGCTTCGACGATGACGCCGTCATCCAGCGACACCATCTTGTCGGAAAAGAGCGTCCATGGGACGTCTTCCGGCGGCGTCGAAAGCGTTTTCTGTTCCCCGGCCCATGCGGATGCGCAGAAGAGCATGCACAGCGCAAGCGCCTGCAGCCCGATCGACCGGAGTATGGAGAAGAATTTATCGTATATGGGGAAGGACACGGCGGATTGCGGGTTGCAAGACGGACAAAGAGGCGCTAGAGCCTATCAGAACAATGTTAAAAGCCCGGGCCGACCGGCCGCGGCGTTCCAGATACCTACCACATTACGATTCTGAAAAAAAGCCCCGGCGCACAGGGCATGCCGGAGATTCCGGAAAAAGAGGTTCTCAATGATCAGATCCAACTGCACGGTCCGCGTGGACTGGGAAAACTTCAGACGCAACCTGCGTTTTCTTTCGGCGCGCGGCAAAGACCTCATGCCCGTCATAAAGGCCGACGCATACGGGCATGGCCTCCTCCGTGCCGCATCCGAACTTTCCCGCGCCGGCATAGACTGGGCGGCCGTGGGCACGGTCCGGGAGGCGGAGCTCGTACGCGACCACGGCTATTCCGGGCACATAGTCGCCCTGCTCAGCAGCCCCCTTACGAAGGAGGAGGCAATCCTCGCCGCCGGAAAGAAGCTCATCCCCCTCATCCACAGCTTCGACTGCCTTGATGCGGCCGAAAACGCCATGCGCATGCCCGAGGCCGAAGGACTCGTCCTCGAGGCCGCGATAAAGATCGACACCGGCATGGCCCGCCTCGGCTTCCGCCTCGAGGAGCTGGAGCAGGTGATCGAACGGCTCGCCGCCTGCCCCTCCATCATGCCCGTCATCCAGATATCCCACCTCGCCGTTGCCGACGAGCCCGACGAAGACGCCTACACGCAGATGCAGTTCGAGATATTCCGCAGGGCCGCCGACATGCTCAGGAGGCAATACCCCGGCATGCGCTGCTCCCTCGGCAACACCGCCGGCCTGCTGAGCCATGCCGGCATACCGGGAGAGATCTGCCGCCCCGGCCTTGCCCTCTACGGCGGAAACCCGATGTACGGCACCTCCCGGGAAGGCGACTGCCCCGAGCTGAAGCCCGTCATGTCCGTCTCCACCAGGCTGCTCAGCGTGCATCCGCTCCGCAGAGGGGAAAGCCTGGGATACGGCCGGGCGTACGTCGCGGAATCGGACCGTCTGGTCGGATGGGCGGCCGTGGGCTATGCCGACTGCTACCGCAGGAACCCCTCTCCGGAAGCCTGCATGTGCATCAACGGCGTGCGCGTGCCCGTCATCGGCCGCGTGGCCATGCAGATGACCTGCGTGGACCTCACGGACCTTCCTGAAGCGCCCCGCGCCGGAGACGAGGTCTATGTACTCGGAGGGCCCGGAAACGCCGTCACCATGCAGGAAATCGCCACATGGTGGAACACAATCGCCTATGAGGTCATCTGCCAGTTCGGCAAGCTTCGCGAAGACGACTGACGCGGAGCATGCTCCATGCGGAAAGCGTGAAAGAAGCCCCAAAAAAGGACGGTCGGTGACCGTCCTTTTTTGGGGCTTGCGGATGGGGAAGAGCCGAATCAGCCCACCAGGCCTCCCCGGAATGAGGAGAGGTCGTCGATGCCGAGTTCGGCGCAGAGTGCGGGAGGCTCCTCCACGTTCCTGAATATCAGGCCCGGATCGGAGAAGTTCGCTGATCCGACGGCAACCGCGGCGGCGCCTACAAGCATGAACTCAAGCACATCGGACGCGGAGCGTACGCCGCCCATGCCGATGATCGGGATATGCACGATACCTGCGAACTGACGGATGCACCACAGCGCGACAGGCTTCACGGCAGGCCCGGACAGCCTGCCTTCGATGCTTCCCAGGGAAAAGCGGCGATCGGCGAGGTCAACAGCAGCCCCGGGCACCGAGCCGCTGCATGCGATGATATCGGCGCCTGCGGCCTCCACGGCCCTCGCGACCTCGGCTATGTCGATGGCCTGGGGGGATATCTTCGCGATGACGGGCTTTCCGGAGGCCTCACGCTTCACCGCATTGACCGCCCGCGCCGCGGTCACGGGGTTGAGGCAGAACTTCCTCCCGTCCCGGTGGTCGTTGGGGCAGTCGAGGTTGACCTCCATGGCGGCGACGGCCTCCTCCTTCGAAAGGATGGAGGAAAGCTCGCTGAAATCATCGACATTCGTCGCCCACAGGCTGGGAATGAACGGCACGTCGCTCCACGGCAGCCCCGGAAGCTCCCGCTCGACGAAATGCCTCACGCCGAGATTGGGCGTGCCTACGGCGCTGAGTATCCCCGATTCCGTTTCGACGATCCTGGGCTGGGGCGCCCCTCCGGAAGGCCGGAGCGAGACGCCGTGCATCACCACCGCGCCGAGTGAGGCGAGATCCCCGTAGGGCTGGAACTCCCGCCCCGTGCCGAATGTCCCCGCCGCACTTAATACGGGATTCTTCAGGACCAGCCCGGGAACCAGTTCGATCCGCATGTCCATCATGAACTCCTTTCCGCAGCGTATTCGGAGAGATCGATTTCGGATGCCCAGAACACGGGACCGCTCGTGCATGTCTGCACGGGGAGTCCGGCGCATGCCTCGTCGGGCCAATGGCTGGACGTAAGCGTGGAGCATCCGAGGCAGGCGCCGATTCCGCAGGATATCCTCGAGCTCAGGGCGAGCTGCGCCGGCACGCCGAGCCTGCCAGCGTTTTCCCACACCCATGACATGAACCACATCGGTCCGCAGGCAAGGCATACGCCTCCGGCCTCTCCGCATTCCTCAAGCTTGGAAAGCATGGACCTGCGGAACATCTCACGCTCCTTCTCCGTACGGTCGAGCACATCCTCCATGTACATGCGCGACGCCATGGCATCCGTCGGATAGCAGCTGTTCGGGGCCCTGTGGCCGAACACCATGGAAAGCCTCTCCGGGGCGGGGTGCATATCGGCATAGCCGGCAAAGGGAGCTATGCCCGAGCCGTAGGCGAGCAGAAGCGCAGGGCGTTCGGAATCCATGACGAACCCGTTGCCGAGGGGGCCCCAGACGATGACTCCGTCCCCGCTCTTGAGGCGGGAAAGCTCTTCCGTTCCCGGATCGGACACCTCGAAGAAAAGCACAAGGCTCTGCGATGTGACGCGGCATATGGGGAAAGGCCGGGCCAGCATCCGGCCCCGCCCCTCCGAGGGCCTGAGCATTATGAACTGGCCGGGCTGCCAGCTCTTCCACTCCGGCTTCTCAAGCGTGAGCGCGTAAAAACCGTACCGCGAGTCACGCCCCGGAAGCGGCTGGCCGAAGGGCACTATGTCCGCGACGGAAAGCTCCGTGCGTATCGGCGTCGTCATGGTTCCTCCGAAAATTTTACGTAAAATCATTTTCTTTTCTATCCAAACCGAAGTCAGGTCAAGTCCCCCTTTTCTCTCCCGAGGAATGTTTTTGCCGTTTTTCCACGCCCACCAGGCCGCCTTTCCGGGAAAAGGGCATCTTGTCCTCATGCCTAGACTGATATACACTCCGTCAAAACCCCAAGGATGGAATTCATGAGCGAACCTTTCCTTACCATAACACCCCTGGGCGGGTGCGGCGAAATCGGCATGAACTGCCAGAAATGGCAGACCCCCGCCGGTGTCGTGCTGGTGGACTGCGGCCTCATGTTCCCCGATGATTCCCTCCTCGGCGTCGATGTGGTCATACCGCGCCTCGAATCGGTGTTCTCCGAAGAGGAGAACATCCTCGGCATCGTGCTCACGCACGGCCATGAGGACCATATCGGAGCCCTGCCCTGGCTTCTGCTCCAGTACAAGAGCCTGCGGGGCCTCAGGGTCTACGGATCCCCCTTCACCATAGCCCTTGTGGAGCACAAGCTCCAGGAGCAGGACCTCCTCGACCGCGTCGAGCTCATCCCGGCAGCCCCCTACTCCTCCGTGCTGCTCGGCGACATGGAATTCCACTTCATCCCCGTATGCCACTCCATCCCGCAGTGCTATGCGCTCGCCGTCGATACCCCCGTAGGCAAGGTCGTCCATACCGGCGACTTCAAGCTCGACGAAACGCCGCTCGACGACGACGGATGCGATCCCTGCGAGCATTTCCTCCGTTTCGCGGAAACCGGCCCCATGAAAGGCATCCGGCTCCTCTTCGCCGATTCCACAAACGTCGAGAATCCTGGGCGATCGCTCCCCGAACGCAAGGTAAGGGACGACCTGGACGCCATATTCTCCGAGGTGGAAGGCCGCATCATCATCGCCCTGTTCTCCAGCCATATCCGGAGGATACGCACGGTGCTCGAGCTCGCGGCGAAGTACGGCCGCTCCGTATTCGTCAGCGGGAGAAGCCTTTCGACGAACATCGAGAAATCCGTCGAACTGGGCCTTATCGCCCAGCCTGTGAACCTCTACAACGAAAGCACCGGATTCCCCGACATCGCCCCTGAACGCACGGTCGTCCTTGCCACGGGCACGCAGGGCGAAGCCCTTTCGGCACTTGCGAGGATCGCGCGCGGAGAGCACAGGCTCATCTCGCTCCGGTCCGGCGACACAGTCATCATGTCCTCCAGGGTCATTCCCGGCAATGCCCGCTCGGTATCGAACGTGGTCAACCAGATCTTCCGCCTGGGGGCGACCGTCTACTCCGATCCCTCGAAGCATGTCCACGCCACGGGCCATGCCTGCGCCGAGGAACTTAAGGAAGTCATCGGCTATCTCCAGCCCGAGTACTTCATCCCCGTGCACGGTGAATACCGCCATCTGGCGCTTCATGCCCGCCTTGCCGAACAGTGCGGCGTCGCCCCCGAAAAGGTCAGGATCCTGGAAGACGGCCAGCCCGTCACCCTTCTCCCCGACGGCCTCCGCATGGAGGCTCCCGTCTCCGCCGAATCCGTGCTTGTCGACGGCAAGGGCGTAGGCGATGTGGGCCGCATGGTGCTCAAGGAGCGCCGCATCCTCGGAGGAGACGGCGTCGTGGCGGTCGTGCTCGTCATCGCCGAGGAGACCGGAGAGGTGCTCTACGGCCCCGAGATGATATCGCGCGGCTTCGTCTTCGAGCAGCAGTTCGCACACGTGCTCGAGGATTCCAAATGCCTCGTCCTCGACCAGATCGAGAATACGCAGCCCAACGACGTCCCCCGCCTGGTGGAGCGCATACGCTCCAGCATGCGCCGCTTCTTCCGCGACGTGCTCGGCCGCGACCCCATCGTCGTCCCCATCGTCACGCAGATCTGAAGTCCCGGGCCTCGCATCCCATCCGCAGCTTTTCCGAAGAAGCCGGCCTCCGCATCGCATGGGCCTGCGGCGGCCTCCGGCGCCGATTCCCTTCCACGGCGCACCATCCTGTGAACACCTCCTGTCCCCGCGGAAAGTCCGGCAGGAATACGGTCTGCCCGGCGGCAAGGGGACCCGACCCCCTCCCCGCCGGACAAGGCCGCCACGGAGCCATCCGGCCGTAACGCATGTCTCTACGGCCGGACATACGTCTTCCCTCATTCCCTTTCGGAACCGCAGCCGACTTAAACGAGGAAAGGCCGCCTGTTCAGCGGCCTTTCCTTTTCAATATCCGGAGCGGGGCGGCTCCGGCATTCTGCTAGTCGTCCGTAGCTGCGATGCAGTCGCCGGCGTTGGCATGGTAGCCGCGCACGCCTTCGACGGTGACTTCGCTGCTGCGGCTGCCGAATGCGGCAGCACCGGGCATGCGGAAGGTCTTGCAGTCGGCGCGGGCGATGGCGACCTCAGGCGTATGCTGGGCCTGCGGCACCCATTCGTAGGGCACGCGGTAGGCGCGGTACACCATGTTCATGTTGCGGCCGTCGATATAGGGGTTGATGAACTCCCACACGATTTCGTGGTCGGCTGTCACTTCAAGCAGGCGGCCGTCGGAGCCCTCGGTGATGAGGGTGTTGCCGTTGGGCAGACGCTGGGCGGCGGAGATGAAGGGGCTGTAGAAGCGGCTGGCATCCAGGGGGATGACGAAGCC
>JAKSQA010000316.1 GCA_024404335.1 Mailhella sp. | reverse complement strand
GGTGCGATGACGAGGCCGGCGTCGGGCCTCCGTCGTGAGGAGGCCTAAGCCGGGGGCTCCGGCCGCGGCAGGCAGGCCCATGCAGGCAGGGCAGAAGATGCCCGAGCGCTCCTGCGCCGGCGATGGAGGAAAGGACGAGCCTGTTCGGGGATGCGGCCGGTCTACCGCCCTCCCCCGCCGCGGTGTTCGCGCGGGGTCAGGCGCGGGTCGGCAGGCGGGCGCGCTATGCAGCGCCGCACGATGTCGCGCAGGCTCTCGTTCACATCCAGGGCGGCGTCACGCATGACGATGCGGCCGGCAAGGGCCCAGCGGCCGGGGAGCCCGACATGCCCCAGTACGGCATCGAGCGTCTCGGGAGCAGGCGCTTCGCCGGCGGCGGTGAGGCTGGACACCGGGAATCCTGTGATCTCATTGCAGATTGACATGGCACCTCCCCGTGTCAGACGCGTATGCCGACGATGCCGCCGTCAGGGGCGGCCCCCTCGTCGGAGAGGAGCGGCAGGCGCTCCTTCCATGCGCGGAGCGCCTTGAGATAGGCCACAAGCTCGGCCTCGAAGACGTCGAACTCCATTTCCTTCGCCACCTTCTTCATCAGAAGCAGCACGCCGTGGTCGCCGTCGATGGCAAAGCTGCCGCCTCCCGTCTCCTCGGCGGAGAGGTTGGCCTTGAGTATCCGGGGGAACAGCCTGTCGCGCCCGGCCACCGAGCCGACCTCGGCGATGAAGTACATGGAGCGCCCCGCAAGCTCGAAATCGACATCATCGCTGTCGAAGCCGACGCTGCAGACCCCCCTGTCGCTGAAGACGAACGTCTGCCCGTAGCGCCTTCCGAGTTCGCCCAGCAGAGAACCGGCATCCATCCTGTCACTCCCGTTTCCGTGTTCGATCGTGCGCAGCCCCGGCCGCAGGCGCGCCCGGAGCCGCCTTCTCCGGCGGAACGGCGCGGCATGGGGCCATGCTGCAGCATAAAGGCCTGCCGTATCCCCCCGGGCAGGATCCGCAGCGCCCGCCTGCCCCGGTCCAGCCCTGGGGCGCCGTACATGCAGGCGGCATCCGTGCGAAGCCGCAGAGGAGACACGCATGAAAACTGCCCCCAGCATAGCGTGAATGCGGCTGCGTGGCAAGAAGGCGGCCGCGCCGCGCACATGCGCCGCTGCAGGGATGCCGCGAGAGAGCACGCGCCGCCCCCCCGCTTCAGTTAGCGGAAAGGAAGATGCGTACGACGGGTCTTCCAGCACATGCCCTTGAAGTGCAAAGCAAGTGTAAAGTGAAGTGTAAAGTTCCCTTAAAAACTTTGCACTTACTTGCTAAACAAGTGTAAAGCAGCTTTCCAGCAAGCAAGTAAGTCCGCAGGCAAGCAGGAGGCGTCCGCAGGAGTGAGGCATCTCGTCGAAGAGGCCTGATCCGCCCCCACCCAGCCTGCACGAAGCCCGAAGCAGCGCCATGTCAGGGCATAGGGATGTGCAATGATAAAAATATTATTCGTGTGCCACGGCAACATCTGCCGCAGCC
>JAKSQA010000315.1 GCA_024404335.1 Mailhella sp. | reverse complement strand
GCGGCTGGCCGCGGCCTCGAGCGGGTTCTCGATGGTGATGGACTGCCGGTACAGGTAGATGACGAGCGCCGAGGCAAAGAAGCCCATGGAGTACATGGCTATGTCGAAGAAGGCGTACTGCGCCACGCCGAAGCAGAGCGGGACGACGGAATACACCACGGTCTCGCGGAATCTGCGGCGGGCCTCCCCCTCCCTCCTCCATGCGAGGACGGAGCACGTGGCTATGACGATGCCGTAATAGGTGTACTGGAGGAAGTAGAGAAGGTAGCGCGCGCTGTCGATGACATATCCCGCGGATTCCGTCACCTGGAAGACCCTGTGGCCGAAGGGATTGCACACAAGCGCGATGAGCTGCATCATGAGCAGCTGGCCTGCGGCGAGCAGCAGCCAGCAGTGCACCGTCTCCTCCTCCTTCGTGGACTGGAGGACGTACAGCCTCCATGCGAAGGCTGATCCGCACGGAAGCGCCCGATATGCGTGGCCCACGCAGGTGAAGAACTCCACGCTGTGTATGAGGTCGGCATAGCAGAGCCCCCATGCCGTATCCACAAGCGTGAACAGCATGAAGGTGCGCAGCATCCAAATATAGGGCTCGTCAACCGCCTGCCTCGGATGAGGGCTGCGCACGCGGCTGTATATGAGAGCCATGAGCAGGAACGACACGAATGCCGTCACCGCATAAACCAAACCTACTGTCATCAACGGGTCCTGCCGCTATCAGGCCGTATCAGCGGGTCATGCCGTGAGGCCGGCCCGCACCTGTTCTTGAAGCGCCGATCCGCCCGGAAACGGATCAGCCCGATGCCCGAGCCGGCTTCCGCCGCTTCGGGAAGCCACGCCGGCCCGCCCGCCCGTCAGCGGGGAACGGGTCTGTCCGCATGCCGCGGACGGCCTGACCGCCGGAAAACGCCTTCGTCAGTGTGCGATGAGGAAAGCTCCGCCCCGGGGGCAGGGGTGACTATTCTGAATCATAGCATCTTTTCGCGCGCTTCACAACACCGCAGACGAAACCCCGAAAGGACGGCGGCAGGCCTTCCCTGCGGGAGGAAAGGAACACGGCTTTGCTCTTGCGCCGAAAGGGCATCACAGTTAACGTAGTGATTCCCCCTCGGAACCGCGCAGTGCGATGCCGCCGCGGCCGCCGATGGGGCGCTATCCGGAGCCCGGGCCCTCCAGGGCTTCCCGCTCCGGCAGCCGCCGGGGCTCCCGACGGCATGCTTCCGATGACGGGCCCCTCCATCCTGCTACGCCGAGACTGACCGTGACAAAGGAATCCCCCAGCATATCCCGAAGACTGACACTCCCCTTCAGCATGCTTCTCGCCGCCGTGCTGGCGGTCATCGCCGCCTCCATGCTTTCCATGGAGCACGGAAGGGAGGGCGTCATCGACGAGCTCCAGGCCCTGACCTCGAACAACGCGAAGCACCTCGGCAACGCCCTTCAGAACAGGCTGCAGCTTATCAGGAATGCGGCACGCATCCCCGAATCGCACCTGGCCCGGGGCAGGGACATCC
>JAKSQA010000314.1 GCA_024404335.1 Mailhella sp. | reverse complement strand
GGGGGATCGGGACGGCCTACGATATGCCCGGCGCGCACTATGCGCAACAGCCGCAGGCGGGGAATCCGGCGGAATCCGGGCAGGGCGATGGCGAAGCAGGAGGCCGTGCTGCCGAAGATGCGCGGAAGGCAGGAAGCCTGCCTGCATACGGCGGAAGGCGGCAGCTGCCGCGAAGCAGGCCATGGACCGGGCCGCCGAGCTCTTCACCGTGTCTGGCGCGTTTGCCGTCAGGCGAAGGCCAGCAGCGCGAGGCTTATGAGCTGCGGGAAGATGAGGAGCACCAGCACGACGCGGAACATCTGTATGAGGGCGATGTTCGCACAGTCGATGCCCATGTCGGCCGCGATGAGCGACATCTCCGTGGCGCCGGCGGGCGAGGTGATGAGCAGGCATTCCCGCAGCTCGATGCCCAGGGCGCGGTGCATCATCATGCCCATTATGAGGCAGTAGGCGAGGTACCCGGCTATGAGCACGAGGGCGGGTATGATGAGCTTCTGCGCCGTGAGCACGTCGGCCAGGCATATCGTGCTGCCGATGTAGCAGCCGTTGAGGCCCATGCCCCCGCGCCGCAGGAAGACGGACCGGCAGCCGATGCCGAAGATGATCTTGAATGCCAGCGTGCCGATGAGCGAGAATACGATGGTGCCGGCCGGAATCCCCGTCCAGCGGCCGAAGAGCCCGCACACGATGCCGCACAGCCCGGAGAGCGCGGTGTCGCGCAGTCTGTGGGGGCCGCGGTCTACCCTGGGGGCGGGGCGCGACGGCATGCAGCCGGGGGAATGGTCGGGGCATTCCGCATCGATGAGCCGCCTTGTGAGGAACATCGGGATGAGGGGGATGAGGCCGAGGCCCGTAATGAGCCTGACGATCTGCATGGTGAGCACGGTGGGCGTGTCGCCGCCGTAGTCGGCCGTGATGAGCGCGATGTCGGAGGCGCCGCCCGGGGCGCACATCAGCAGGGAGGTCGCGAGGTCGAGCGTGGAAATCCTGTTGATGAGGAAGCCCATGGAGAACGCGAGCACGACGTAGCCGGCCATGAGCATGCAGACGGCCCTGCTGATGCGCGGAAGCTCGCGCAGGCTCTCGCGCGAGATCATGGAGCCCACCACCGTGCCGCAGATCATCTGCGCGAAGATGCGGGCTTCGGGCGGCATGTACGCGGCGTCGAAGAGGATGTTCATGAGCGCCACGCCGAAAAGCGGAAAAAGCATGGTGCCGGCAGGCACCCTGAAGCGGTATCCGATCAGGCCGAAGGCGAGGCCGACGGCAAGGGTCAGCAGAAAGGAAAGCATGGAATCTCCCGGGGGGCGCAGGGTGCGTACTTCAGGTCCTTTGACTTCCGTTCCGATGACGGACGCCTGCGGCTTCAGGATGAGGGGGGAATGGAATGAACAGGATGATGACGTTGGCCACGGTGGCGGCGATACCGCCCAGTACAGCAGCCTCGTGGGGGCTCCCGCCATCGGCGAGGGACAACATGGCAGCGCCGGTGATATCATTGGCTGTGTAGGTACCACCGCTGCGGCA
>JAKSQA010000313.1 GCA_024404335.1 Mailhella sp. | reverse complement strand
AACCGCTCCCCGTGAGGGCCGACGAGTTCCTGCCGACCCGTGATGAGGTGTTCGCCTTCCTTGAGAGGGCGAGGGCCGCCTATGAGGAGGGGCTTCCCGGAAGCGGGGCCCCGAGCTTCCGCCGTTCCGGCAGGCCGGCGCCTTCCGACCGCCTGATCGGGGCCGTCATCGGCCCGGTGGAGCCCGCGTCGAAGATCATCGACCTGGATTAGGGACCGTCTACCAGACCCCCGCTTTCCGCTTGACAGAAAACGGCGGTTCCTATAGATACGACAGTTCACCTTGTTCATCGCCCTGTTGAAGTCCGGCGGGCGCCGGAAGCGATGGACCTCTGACCGTAAGGAGATTACACAATGCGCAAAATGGAAACCCTGCTGCTCCTTTCTCCGGAGCTGTCTGTGGAAGAGCGCGAAACCGTCCTGAAGACCATGGACGAAGTCATTGCCCGCGAAGGCGGCAAGGTCCTCGTCATGGAGCAGTGGGGTATGCGCGGCCTGGCCTGTCCTGTCCGTAAGCAGATGCGCGGCTACTCTGTCCGTATGGAAGATGCCGCTCCCTCCAAGCTCGTCGCCGAGCTCGAGCGCATCATCCGCATCACCGACGGCATCTTCAAGTTCATGACCGTCAAACTGGCTGACTCCGTCGAAGCCGCCGAGGAGGTCGCGTAATGGCTTTCCGTAAGAAGTTTGCTCCTCGCCGCAAGTTCTGCCGCTTCTGCGCCGACGCCGAACTGGCTCTCGATTACAAGCGTCCCGACATCCTCCGCGACTTCATCACCGAGCGCGGCAAGATCGTCGCCCGCCGCATTACCGGCACCTGCGCCAAGCATCAGCGCGCCCTCACCACCGAGATCAAGCGTGCCCGCCAGATGGCCCTGCTGTTCTACACGTCCGCCCATTCCAGCGACGTGAAGAAGAAGACCAACATCTAAGGCATAGGAGAGAGAAATGAAAGTTATCCTTCGTGCCGATGTGGAAAAGCTCGGTCACCTCGGTGACATCGTCAATGTCAAGCCCGGCTACGGCCGCAACTACCTCCTGCCCAAGCAGCTCGCCAGCGTGGCCACCCCGGCCAACATCCGCGTGTTCGAGCTCGAGCGCAAGAAGCTCCAGGCCCGCATGGACGCCCTCCGTGCCGCCGCCACCGAACTCGCCGGCAAGCTCGAGGGTGTTGAAGTCGTGATCGCCATGCGTGTCGGCGAAAACGACAAGCTCTACGGCTCCGTCACTCCCGCCATGATCGGCGACGCCCTCGCTGCCATGGGCATCGAAGTGGACCGCCATCGCCTGCTCCTCGACGGTGCCATCCGCACCCTCGGCGTGCACGATGTCCGCGCCCGTCTCCATGCCGACGTCGTTCCTTCCTTCACGGTCAAGATCGTGTCCGAAGAGAAGGGCATCGTGGAAGAAGCTCCCGCCGAGGCTCCTGCCGAAGCTGAAGCCGCTGCCGAATAAGAATCGTCCGCAGGCCCCTGCGGACCACAGCACTGAGCTCTGTAGATCGCCGCGTCGGATTCCATGACAGTAAACGAAGCCGC
>JAKSQA010000312.1 GCA_024404335.1 Mailhella sp. | reverse complement strand
GCGGCATCCGGGCAGGGCTTCGCCCATGGCCCTGACAAAGGGCTCTGCCGACTGGGCGAGGACGGGGAACGAGGCGTAGTGTATGGGCACGACGCATGCGGGGCGGAGCCTGCGGGCGGAACGCGCGGCACCCTCGGCATCCATGGTGAAGACGCCGCCGATGGGCAGCAGCGCCACATCTATGGGGAAGCGGTCGCCGATGAGCGCCATGTCGGAGAACTCGTCCGTATCGCCCGCATGGTACACGGTGTGCCCTCCGGGGAAGCGGAAGACGAATCCCGCCGGCGCACCGACCGCACAGGAATGGTACGCCCGAACCATCGTCATGGCCACGCCCTTCTCCTCGACGGTTCCGCCCATGTTCCACCCCATGCCGAAGTTGGCGATGGCGGAGCGGGGAACCCCCTTGCCGGCGAAGAACCCGGCGAGGTCGGCGATGCACGCTATGGTGCAGCCCGTGGCGCCGAATATCTCCAGAGCCTGCCCGAGATGGTCGTGATGGTCGTGCGTCACGGCGATGATGTCGGGCGCAGGCACGGTGCGCCAGTCAGGCGCGCCGGGGTTGCCTTCGAAAAACGGATCGACAAGGACGCGCACGCCGCCTTCACGCAGCATGACGCAGGAATGTCCGTACCAGGTGATCTCAAGCGCAGCCATATTCCAGCCTCCTCAGGTCGGGTTTTCCCCGATTCTTAACAGCGCGCACGCGAGGGGTCAAGGACAAGTGTGGATATGGGCGGCGCTCCTGCCGGAGCGCGGCGGCATTGCCCGCAGCCTTGACAAGCTCCCCGCCGGAAGGCAGATTTTCCGAAACCCACGCGGAGCCCGCCATGGTCATGAAGCACGCACTCGCCGCAGCAGCCCTGCTCCTTTCCCTCTCCTCCCCCGCGCCCGAAGCTGACGCAGGGGAGCTTGTCTTCCGTACGCCCGCGGGATTCTCCGAACTTTCCGACAGGAACTCCCCGCTCTTCCGGGAAAGCGCCCGCCAGGCCGTTTCCGGCGGCGAGCTCCTCCGCATCTACCTTCCCGAGTACATCGCCCACCAGTATAAGTACGGAAGCGCCGACGCCGTGACGCGGCAGGTCCTCGTATGCGGACTGAAGGGGCAGACGCGCCCCCTCGACCAACGGGATATCGAGCTGCTCTCCCGGTCAGCGGAAAGCCTGTTCAACGGATTCTCCGCCGTCACGAAGAACCGCACCGACACCCCGGCCCAGGAGATGGAGCGCAGGCAGAAGACGCTGGACGACTCCATGGCCCAGGGCACGCCGCTGCTTGTCGAAAACGTGCGCACCTCCTCCGCATACCTCTATGTATGGCTCCAGCACTACCCCATGACGGGCAGAGGCGACAGGAGCTGGCTCACGACGGCCATGGCGACGGCCGTCGTCCCCGTGAGGGACACCGCCGTCTTCATCTCCGCCCCCTCCTGTTGGCGGATGAGATGATCGCCATGCAGATGTTGCTCCTGTCGTAGTTGAGCTGGGCGGCCCTGATGGCGGCCTTGCCTGTCAGGGCACGGCTGTGGCTGATGGTCTCC
>JAKSQA010000311.1 GCA_024404335.1 Mailhella sp. | reverse complement strand
CGCGCACGCATGCGCTGCGCCCGAAATATATCAGATACCGGAGTATTCATGGACTACAACATCATCAGCGTATTCGCCAGTGCGACGCTTGTCGCCAAAATCATCATGTGCATCCTCATCGCCCTCTCCGTCCTGAGCTGGACGGTCATCATCAGCAAGTTCTTCCTGCTGGGGGCGGCGGAACGCAAAGCTAAGGCCGGGCTTGCCCGCTTCATCGAGGCGGCCGACCTCCGCCAGGCCGTGGGAAGCCTCGGCGGCGACAAGTCGTCCCCGCTCTACGCGGTGGCCCAGCACGGCGTCAGGGAATACAACAGCGGCAGGGAAGCCGGCGCAGACGAAGGCGTCATCGTGGAAACGGTGCGCAGAGCCCTCAACCAGGGCGTCGGCCTCGAAATCGACCGTCTGCACAAGTCCCTCTCAATCCTCGCCACCACGGCGAACACGGCCCCCTTCATCGGCCTCTTCGGCACCGTATGGGGCATCATGACTTCCTTCCACGCCATCGGCCAGATGAAGTCCGCCTCGCTCGCCACCGTCGCGCCGGGCATCTCCGAGGCGCTGATCGCCACCGCCATCGGCCTTGCCGTCGCCATTCCCGCGACCATCGCCTTCAACATGTTCCTCGGCAAGCTCGACAGCATCGAGACCCGCCTGATCAACTTCGCAGGCGTCTTCCTCAACCGCGTGCAGCGCGAAGTGACCTCCCGCCGCGCCCCCCGCGTCGAAAGGTAGGTCGACATGGCCGCCAGAAAAGGCTTCGTTTCAGAAATCAACGTGACGCCGTTCGTCGACGTCATGATGGTTCTCCTCATCATCTTCATGGTCACCGCCCCCATGATGGACTCCGGTCTCGATGTCGATCTTCCCCAGGCGAAGCAGGTCGACAATCTTCCCACCGATTCCAACCACCTCGTGCTCACCGTCAAGGACGACGGAACGCTCTTCCTCGACACCTATCAGGTCCAGCTTGAGGAGCTTGAGGAAAGGCTCACCGCCCTTGTCAAGGAAAAGGACCGCGCCCTCTTCCTCCAGGCCGACAAATCCGTCTCCTACGGGCTTGTCGTCGATGTGATGGGCCGCATCAAGGCCGCCGGCATAGAAAAGCTCGGCGTTGTAGCCATGCCTGCCGCGGAAACGCCCGCACCGGCCGCAGCTGCCCCCGCAGCCGGAAAAAAAACCCGCAGATAAGCGGACGCATCCCCCGTCATGAGAAGCACTAGTCTCATATTATCCCTGATGCTCCACTTCGCGGTGCTGGCCTTCATTCTCTATGTGCCGCTGCGCCCCCCTGTCGACCTGACCAGGCCGGTGTACCAGGTAAGCCTCGTCATGGGAGCTCCCGGCGGTGAGAAGCTGCCTTCTCCCGTGCTTGGCGCCCGTCCTCCCGTCACGGGAAAGCAGGTGACCTCTACGGAATCCGCACCGCCGAAGACCGCGGAGCCGGCCCCGGCCCCTGCGCAGACACAGCCAGAGGCCCCCTCCATCCCGGCCCCGGAAACCCTGAAGACTCCGGAACCCGAGCAGCAGCCAAAGCAGCCCGAACC
>JAKSQA010000310.1 GCA_024404335.1 Mailhella sp. | reverse complement strand
GAGGAGCGGAAGACGGCCGCCTGCCTGCGCGACGCCTTCGCTGCGGCGCTGCGTCGGGCGCGGGGCGCCTACGCCGTGGTCATGGTCTCGCCGGAAGAGGAGGGCGTGCTCTATGCCGGCCGCATGGCCGCGCCGCTGCTCCTCGGCGTGGGCGACGACGAATGCTTCATCGCCTCCGACATTCCGGCCTTCCTGCCCTACACCCGCAGGGTGGTCTTCCTGAACGACGGCGAGGTCGTGCGTGTGGAGCGCGGCTCCCGGCAGGTCTTCCGCCTGAAGGACATGGAGGACATCACCGCCTCACGGAAGGTCACGGTCATCGACTGGGACATGCACGCCGCCGCCAAAGACGGCTACAAGCACTTCATGCTCAAGGAGATCATGGAGCAGCCCCGCGTCATCGAGGACTGCCTGCGCGGCCGCATCGTGCGCGGGGAGGGCGGGGCGCGCGTGCGCCTGCAGGAGCTGGACGCGCTCCCCGTGCCGAGCCGCCTGCACCTCGTGGCGTGCGGCACCTCGTACAACGCCGGGCTCTGGGCGCGCGAGCTCTTCGAGCATGCCGGCGGCATCCCCGTGAGCCTCGACATCGCCTCGGAGTTCCGCTACCGCGACCCCATCCTGCGGCCTGACGAGGTTGTCATGGTCATCAGCCAGTCGGGCGAGACGGCCGACACGCTGGCGGCGCTGCGCATGGCGCAGGAGAAGGGCTGCCGCGTCATCGGCCTGTGCAACGTGGTGGGCTCGTCCATCGCGCGTGAGGCCGACGTGGTCGTCTACACGCAGGCCGGCCCCGAGATAAGCGTGGCCTCCACCAAGGCCATGTGCAGCCAGATGGCGCTGCTTGCGCTGATGGCGCTGTACTTCGGGCAGCGCACCGGCAGGGAAGACGCGGCGGCGGCCCGGCTCATCGAGGCGCTGGAGGCGCTGCCCGCTCAGCTGAAGGCCGTGCTGCCCGGCATGAGCGCCCGCGCGAAGGAGCTTGCGGCCGGCTTCGCCCAGGTGAAGGGCTTCTTCTACCTGGGCCGCGGCCAGTGCGAGGCGCTGGCCTACGAGGGCGCGCTGAAGCTCAAGGAGATCTCGTACATCCATGCGGAAGGCTACGCCTCCGGCGAGATGAAGCACGGCCCCATCGCCCTTGTGGACAGGGATTTCGCCACGTTCGCGCTGGCGCTTGACGACGCGCTGCTGCCCAAGGTGGTCTCCAACGTGCAGGAGGTGCTTGCGCGCCGGGGCAGGGTGATCGCGCTGGTGCAGAAGTCCCGCGCGGACGGCTCGCTGCCGAAGATCGACGCCGAGGAAATCTGGGCGCTGCCGGAGAGCCATCCGGTCACGGCGGGCTTCCTGGCGCTGCCGGCCCTGCAGCTGTTCAGCTACCACGTCGCCGACTATCTGGGCGGCGATGTCGACCAGCCGAGGAACCTGGCCAAGTCCGTCACCGAGGCTCTGGAAAAGTATGATATGGGTATTGCAGCTACCATGCTGGAGAACTTCTTCTGGGAAGAATACTGCGACTGGTACATCGAGATGGTGAAGGCCCGTCTGTATG
>JAKSQA010000031.1 GCA_024404335.1 Mailhella sp. | reverse complement strand
GAATAGGGAAGGCGCGCGCGCACGGAGCGTGGGCATGCAGGCCGTGCTGGGTGGGGAGTACCGTGTTCACCACCAGCATGGAGAAGAGTGAAGCAGTGAAGATGATGACGGCCAGGATTGCCGGCTTCCTTCCCTGCCAGCCCAGGGCCTGGCGCTGGTGGAAGAGCACGGCGTAGATGAGGAGTATCAGTACGGATATCCATTCCTTGACGTCGCCTCCGGAGGTGCTCCAGTTGAGGCGCGACCAGAGGAAGCCGCACAGGACTCCGAGGCTGTAGCAGGGGAAGCCGATGAGCGTCGCAAGCGCGTTCACCTTGTCGAGAAGCGCAAGGGAAGGGAGGCCTTTGCCGGAGAAGGGAAGAGGTGATTTCCTCTTGAGCGCCCTGTTCTGCAGCAGGAACATCGTGCCGGCTGCTGCGGCGATTGCCATGACGCCTACGCCGATGAAGACCGTGACGACATGCACGATGAAAAGAGATCCGGCAAAGGGCATGGCTGCCTGGGAGCCGGTGAATCCTGCGGCTATCGAGCAGAGGAAGAACGACCACGGCGCCGCGAAATGGGATGCGGCCTCGAGGCGGAATCGCCTGGAGCATGCGAGGATGGCCGCGGCAGGCAGCCAGGCGAGGGGCAGCAGATAGAAGCCGCGCGATGCGGCGCCGAAGGTGCCGGAGAGGGCGGCGGATATGATCCACAGCGTATGGAAGGCCAGGCCGCCTGCGCACAGCAGAAGGGCCGTCTTCTTCATGCGCTCTGAACGGGCCAGCACGCCTGTGAGCGAGCATACCGTGGCCATGGCGTAAGAGACGAGGCAGAGGCAGGAGGAAAGTTCAGTCATGCAGAATCTCGTTGGTGGAGAAATTCAGTTCGGCAGGAAGCACCTGTGAGAGCAGGGCGTCGGCCTGCGGAGCATCGCCCCGGGCAAGAGCCTCGGCGAGGCTGTCCCGCAGAGGCCGTGCGCATATCGCACGGAATATGTCCGCATCGGCATCCGACCCCAGCCCGAGGGCAAGCACATGGGGGCGGATGGCATCGAGCAGGTCGGCCAGAAGGGGATACCCCCTGCCGATGAGCGCCTTCAGATCGTGCTTGAGCGCACGCGAGAGGGCAGGGCTCCCGCCCTCCGTGGAGACCGTAAGCGTTATGCGGCCCTCCTGGAGGTGGGCGGGGACCAGGAATGAGCCCGAAACCCCGTCATCGGCAGGCCCTGCGACATTGCAGAGTATGCCTTTTTTCCGGCAGGCCTGCGCTATCCGCGTGTTGACCTCGGCGGAGGGGGTGGCGGCGAAGACAAGCCCCATGCCCTCGATGTCCTCAGGGCTGAAGGGGCTTTTCCGGAAGACCACGGCGCCGCATGCCGCAGCATCGGCGAATTCCGCAGGCACGCCGTCCAGCCCCGGATCAAGGACGACAATGGATGCCGGCCCGCATTCAAGGAGGGTTCCTATCTTGCGGCGGCCTACGCGCCCGGCGCCGACGACAAGGCATCGGATGCCATGAAGATCTAGGGAAACAGGGTAGTATCGCATGACGCCATATATAGCTCCCGCAGGCCATTTCGTCCAGCTGATTGGAAGAAAAATAAACGGAATGGAGGAAAATCGCTGGACTAACATCGGGAAAGCACATATAGTCCGGTGATTGTTTCTTCAATGCTGCGGTAAATCGGGCGACTAGGCGACTGTCCGCCTGCCAGGGTGGGTATGGGCGAACCCGTGGGTCCGCAAAATCTACGAGGAGTAGCATCATGAAAGAAGGCATCCATCCCAAAGTCTACAAGGCCAAGCTCGTCTGCGCATGCGGCAACGTCGTGGAAGTCCTTTCCACCAAGGGAGAAGTCGTGAACGTCGAAATCTGCTCTGCCTGCCATCCGTTCTTCACCGGCAAGCAGCGCTTCGTCGACACCGCCGGCCGTATCGACCGCTTCCGCAAGAAGTACGCCAAGTTCGCAAAGTAGCACATGTGCCGGCGTCGTTTTGCGCCGGGACGGGCCTCCCCGGGAATCCGGGGAGGCTTTTGATTTTTTACAGGACCGTATATGTTTCGGGGATTCACCGCACTTATCGCCGCATCTTCCGAGCTTCCGCTGGTAGGCGGGCAGGCCGTGATGGAGGGCGTGCTCATGCGCAGCGGCAATGCCTCTGCGCTTGCCGTGAGACGCCCCGACGGGTCGATTTCGGTCGAGCGGAAGGCCTGGAGGACCATAGGGCCCTCCTCGATCCGCGCCATCCGCTTCCTGCGGGGATTCCCCATCCTTGTCGAAACGCTGGTCAACGGCGTCGCCGCGCTGAACCGCTCCGCCGATCTCGCGTCAGGCGGAGACGGCGGGCAGATGTCGCGCAGCCAGGCCGTGTTCACCTTTCTTGCCGCACTGGCGGCCGCCATGCTTCTGTTCGTGGCGGCGCCCCATATCCTCGCCATGCTCATGCAGGCGGCGGGGCTGGGCGGCGATATGGAAGCCTTTTCCTTCCACCTCTGGGATGGGCTTTTCAAGTATCTGATATTTCTTGGCTATATAACAGCCATATCCTGCATGGACGATGTCCGCAGGGTCTTTCAGTATCACGGCGCGGAGCATAAGGCCATCAACGCCTTCGAGGCGGGAGGCCCTGTGACGGTCGAGACGGTGCGGGGCCGGAGCCGGCTCCACCCCCGCTGCGGCACGACCTTCCTCCTGTTCGTGCTTTCCATAGCCATACTCGTCCATGCCGCCGCGGTCCCGCTTCTTCTCGCGGTGTGGAGCCCGGCGCAGCCTGTCATCAGGCATGCCGTCATCGTGCTGTTCAAGATGCTGCTTATCGTTCCCGTCGGGTCGCTTGCCTACGAGCTCATACGCGGCGCGGCCGCAATGCGGGAAGGCGTCTGCCGGACGATGCTGAGGGCCCCCGGCATGTTCCTTCAGCTGCTGACCACCCGCGAGCCCGATGACCTTCAGATGGAAGTAGCCATCGCATCGCTGCGGGAGGCGCTTGGACCGGATGGTCCGTGGTCCTCCCGATTTCCCTCACCTGCCGATAATGTCACGGAGTAGATGATGTTCGCCAAACTGGAAAATCTCGAAAAGCGCTATGTGGAGCTGGAGGGGTCCCTTGCCGATCCCGCGGTTCTCTCTGATCAGGACGCATTCCGCAAGACCGCGAAGGCCCGCGCCGACCTTGAGCCCGTCGTCATGGCTTTCCGCGAATACCGTGAGCTCAAGGAACAGCTTGAGGAGAACCGCGAGCTGCTTTCCGACGAGGACCATGACATCCGCGAGATGGCGCAGGAGGAGATCCGCCGCATCGAGGCCGAGATGCCCGAGCGCGAGCACCAGCTCCGCATCCTCCTGCTTCCGCCCGACCCCCTCGATGAGAAGAACACCGTGCTCGAAGTCCGTGCGGGAACGGGCGGCGACGAGGCCGCGCTTTTCGCCGCCGACCTCTTCCACATGTCCTGCCGCTATGCGGCACTGAAGAACTGGAAGGTCGAGATCATCTCCGAGATGGCTACCGACGGAGGCGGCTACAGGGAAGTCATCGCGCTCGTCACCGGCAAGCGCGTCTACAGCCATCTCCGCTACGAGTCCGGCACCCACCGCGTGCAGCGCGTGCCCGTCACCGAATCGCAGGGCCGCATCCATACCTCTGCCGCCACCGTGGCCGTCATGCCCGAGGCCGAGGAGGTCGACGTCAACCTCAAGCCCGAAGACCTCCGTATCGACGTCTACAGGGCTTCCGGCGCCGGCGGCCAGCACGTCAACAAGACGGAGTCGGCGGTGCGCATCACCCACATCCCCACGGGCGTCGTCGTGACCTGCGAGGATGAGCGTTCCCAGCACAAGAACAAGGCCCGCGCCATGAAGGTCCTTGCGTCGCGCATCCTTCAGGCTGAACAGGAGAAGCAGCATTCGGCCGAAGCCGCCGAGCGCCGTTCCCAGGTCGGCAGCGGTGACAGGTCGGAGCGCATCCGCACCTATAACTTCCCCCAGGGCCGTGTGACCGACCATCGCATCAACCTGACCATGTATTCCCTCGACCGCTTCATGGAAGGTGAGATCGAGGACATGATCGAGGCCCTCGCCTCCCAGGCGCAGGCCGATGCCCTCAAGGCCGAAACGGAGTAGGCCATGGGTGCGGCAGCTGAGCCCGGGCTTGAGTCCGGCGTCATTGTCGAGGACGACATCAGGGAGCCTTCCCTGTACAGGGTCATCCTTCACAACGACGACTACACCACCATGGATTTCGTGGTGTCCATACTGACGGGGGTCTTCCGCAAGACCAGTCAGGAAGCCGTGGAGATCATGATGGCCGTGCATAAGGAAGGGCAGGGCGTGTGCGGGGTCTACCCCCGGGAGCTTGCCGAATTCCGTGTGGAAAAGACGGCGCGGCTCGCCCGCGAGGCGGGCTACCCCCTTCTCTGCACGATGGAAGAGGAATAGGAGCCGTATTATGATGGGCCGTACCCTCATGCAGGCGCTTGCCTTCGCCGTGATGGAGATGCGAAGCCGCAGGAGCGAATGCCTTGCTCTCGAGCATCTTCTGCTCGGCATGACCCGTGAGAAGACATGCCGGATGATCCTGGAAGGGTGCGGCGCCGATATCAGGGCGCTGCGCGAAAGCCTTGACGGCTATCTCCGGGAGCACTTCCCTCCTCTTGACGGGGATGCCCCCGCCGAGGGGGAGGTCATCCAGACGCCGGCGCTTGAGCGGGTCCTCGAAAGGGCCATAGCCCACACGCAGTCCTCAGGCCGCGAGACCACCGAGTCAGGTGACGCCCTTGCCTCCCTGATGGATGAGGAGGACAGCTGGGCGGCGCACTTCCTCAGGAAGCAGGGGCTCACGAGGCTCCGCGTGCTGCAGTTCATCTCCCACGAGCTTCCCGGCCTTATGGAGCAGGCGGCCCGCAGCGGCGCCTCCCGCAGTCCCGAGGAGGACGATGAGAGGGAGGAGCGCGCCTCCGCGCTGGAGACGTATGCCGTCGAACTGGTGGAGAAGGCCAGGCAGGGGGGCATCGATCCCCTGATAGGGCGTGACGCGGAGCTCGCAAGGGTGCTTGAGGTCCTTTCGCGGCGCCGCAAGAACAATCCTCTTCTCATCGGCGAGCCCGGCACCGGCAAGACGGCGGTTGCCGAGGGGCTCGCTTGGAAGATAGCCTCCGGAGATGTGCCCGAGGCATTCCGGGGGATTGCCGTATATTCGCTCGACCTCGGTTCGCTTCTCGCAGGCGCCAAGTACAGGGGCGACTTCGAAGCGCGCATGAAATCCGTGACGGCCGAGCTCAGACGGAAGCCCGGCGCAGTCCTTTTCATTGATGAGATACATACGCTCGTCGGGGCCGGGGCCGTTTCCGGCGGAGCCATGGACGCGTCGAACCTGCTCAAGCCCCTTCTGGCCGCAGGCGACCTGCGCTGCATAGGGTCGACCACGCACGAGGAGTATCGCAGCCATTTCGAGAAGGACCGCGCCCTCAGCCGCCGCTTCCAGACCATAGATATCAGGGAGCCCTCCCAGGAGGACTGCGTGGCCATCCTGAAGGGCCTTCAGGAGCGGTACGAGAAGTTCCACGGAGTCCGCTATTCCCGTGCGGCCATGCAGGCTGCGGTCGAGCTTGCCGCACGGTACCTTCAGGACCGCCTTCTCCCCGACAAGGCCATCGACGTGATCGATGAGGCAGGTGCCTCCGCGAGGCTGCGGCCCGGCTACCGCCGCGGCGTATCCGTTTCCGTCCAGGACATAGAGAAGACGGTGGCCCGCATGGCGGGCATACCGGCAAGGAGCGTGACCCGCGGAGAAAAGGACCGCCTCAGGACTCTCGGCGACGACCTGAAGGCGCGTGTTTTCGGGCAGGATGCGGCGGTAGATGCCGTCGTCCGCGCCATACTCCGTTCCAGGGCCGGGCTGAGCCGGGAGAACCGGCCGGTGGCGTCGTTCCTCTTCCACGGCCCTACGGGCGTGGGCAAGACGGAGCTCGCCAAGGCGCTTGCCGACTGCCTCGGAGTGTCCTTCATCCGCTTCGACATGAGCGAATACATGGAGAAGCATGCCGTGGCGCGCCTCATAGGGACGCCTCCCGGGTATGTGGGCTTCGAGCAGGGCGGCCTGCTGACGGAGGCCGTACGCAGGACCCCGCATGCCGTGCTGCTCCTTGATGAGATGGAGAAGGCGCACACCGACATCTACAACGTGCTCCTCCAGGTCCTGGACTATGCGACGCTTACGGACAATACAGGGAAGAAGGCCGACTTCCGCAATGCCGTCATCATCATGACGACCAACGCAGGCGCCCGCGAGATGGAACAGCCGCCTGTGGGATTCTGCTCCACAAGCACGGCTTCCGATAGGAGCGGCGAGGCCGTAGGCCGCACGTTCAGCCCGGAATTCCGGAACCGCATCGACGGCATCATCCCCTTCGCCAGCCTCGACAGGAAGCTCATGGAGCGGATCGTCGACAAGAGCGTGGCGGCCCTGGCTCCCGGCCTGGCGGCTGCGAAGGTGGAGCTCGTCCTCGAGGAGAGCGCCCGGACATGGCTTGCTTCCCATGGGTTCGATCCCCGGATGGGCGCACGGCCCCTGCAGAGGCTTGTGCGTGAGGAGCTGGAGGACAGGCTGGCCGAGCTTATGCTGTTCGGCGGGCTGGAACATGGAGGCAGGGCGGTCTTCCGGCCCGAATCCGCCGACGCGCCCCATCTGATGGCCTGCGTGGCCCAAGAACGTCAGTCATGCAGGAACCCCTTCCCTGGATTCCGGCCGGCGGGCCGATCTGGTTCCCGCCCGTTTCGCATGCCGACGGGGAGGGACTGCTTATGGCCGGGGGCGACCTTTCCCCGGAAAGGCTCGTCGAAGCGTACCGGCGGGGCATATTCCCGTGGTACGGGGATGATTCCCCCATCCTGTGGTGGTCGCCCGACCCGCGATGCGTACTGTTTCCTGATGCGCTGCATGTGCCTTCAAGCCTTCGCCGGGTCATGAACTCCGGGCGATTCGCATTCTCCTGGGATTCCTGCTTCTGCCGGGTCATCAGCGCATGCGCAGGCGCTTCCCGTCCCGGTCAGGACGGAACGTGGATCGTGCCTGACATGATTGAGGCATATACCGGCCTGCACAGGGCGGGATATGCCCATTCCCTTGAGGTCTTCCAGGACGGCGGACTCGTGGGCGGCCTGTACGGCGTGCGCCTCGGCGGAGTCTTTTTCGGCGAGTCGATGTTCCACACGGTCCCCGAGGCGTCGAAGGCCGCCGTGGTGGAGCTGTGCGCCGTGGCGGTCAGGTCAGGAATCGGAATGATAGACTGCCAGCAGACGACGCAGCACATGGTGAGGTTCGGGGCCGTGGAAATTCCGCGGGCCGACTTCCTCCGGAGGCTTTCCGCCCTTCTGTGATGTGCCGGCGGAGGCCTCTCTCTGTTTTGACCGTGCGGGGCAGGCGGATTTTCGCAGTCCGGTGTGAAGAACGGCATCTCGGTCGGGCGGCGATGCTTTCCGAATGGGGATGAGGAGAAATCACACACCTTCGATATTGTCGGCAGCTGCAGTGCGTTGTGTGTGCATAAGAAGTAAAAAACAGTGCGGAGCAGGTATGAAAGACGGTGTTGTTGAATTTGAGCAGACCCCTCGGGGCTTCGTATTCAGGTCGGGGCATCCTCTCCTCGGAGAGATACATGCCGATTTCGATTCCGTGGGGATAGGCGAGAGGCAGGGGACGGCGAGGTCCCTTCTTGTCGGCGCGGCGCTGAACTGCATCTGCGGCACGCTGAGTGCGGCCATGCTCGCACGCGACGTGCAGTACGCCGGCATAAAGGCTTCCGGCAGGGCGGTAAAGGAAACCGTAGACGGCGTTTCCATGGTCACAAGGGTTGAGCTGGATATCATGGTCGATCCCGGCGATGCCGACCGGGAGGAGGTCGGGCACTGCCTTTCCATCGTGAAGGGCTGCATGATCACGCGTTCCCTGTTCAGGGGCATGGAAGTTGCGCTGAATACGTCCATGCTGTAGCGCCGCCTGCTGCAGGATGGGCGCTTTTCCCCTGTGTGAAGCCAGGCGCGGCGCAGACTCTCCGGCGTTTCTCCGTTGACAGACCGGGGGATGCTCGGGCATACTCTTCCCACGCGCTAAGGGGAGTAGCTGGGGTCTTGAGCCCCGGGCAATGTCGACAGCATGGTGTTCGCACCCGGCATTGCCGTCAGCACGTCTGATAAGTGAGACCTTCGCGGCAGCAACGCTGCCGGGAGGTCTTTTTTGTTTCCTTCCGGCAAAAAGGAGAAGGAACATGTACGGACACTCTTTGCCTGAGATCGCCCTGTTTTCCCTGATCGTCATCGGATGCCTGTGGATAGACCTGCATGCCCATAACGGTGACAAGCCCGTATCCGCACGGGATGCGATGATCTGGACGCTGGTCTGGGTGGCCCTGGCCTTCGGATTCGCCGGCTACATCGGCTGGAGCGAAGGCTTCGACAAGGCGCAGCTGTTCATAGCAGGCTATCTGCTGGAGGAGTCGCTTTCGGTCGACAACCTCTTCGTCATGATGGCGATATTCGGATCATTCGCTGTGAAGGATGCCTTCCAGCACCGGGTCCTCTACTACGGCATCCTGGGGGCCATAGTCATGCGGCTTGCCTTTGTCGCCGCGGGCAGTTCGATCATAGCGCT
>JAKSQA010000309.1 GCA_024404335.1 Mailhella sp. | reverse complement strand
TCCTTCGAAGACCTGCTGCGCCCCGGCATGCGCTTCATCAACAGGCAGCGCGGCAGCGGCACGAGGATGCTCCTCGACTGCAGGCTGAAGGCCATGGGCGCATCCCCCGCCCGCATCGAAGGCTACAGGGATGAGGAGTACACCCACATGGACGTCGCCGCCGCCGTGCTCTCCGGCCGGGCCGACACCGGCCTCGGCGTGCGCTCCGCCGCCAATGCCCTCAGGCTCGGCTTCGTGCCCGTGGCCGTGGAGGAATACGACCTCGTCATCCCCCGCCGCTTCATGGACGACCCGCGCATGCTCGCCCTGCTCGATGTCATACGCAGCGATGAGTTCAGGGAAGCCGTCACCGCCATGGGCGGCTACGGCACGGAGAGCACCGGAAAGGTCGTCTGGGAATACGACGGAAATCCCGAGTAGGAGAGGTTTGTTTTCTCCGGGAAGGAAAACCTTCCGAGGAAGGTTCTTCCTTCCCGGGCCCATCCTTTCCAAGGCTTTTATCCGGGCCAGTTCAGATAGGGCCGAAGGAAGTTGGCGAACATCCAGCCGGATGAAACTGAACAGCGTCAGACGCATATCGAGGCCGCACCAGGCAGAACGCCGTGAAGCGTACCGTTTCCATGCGGCACGGCCGATGCGACGGCGGAACATACCTTCTCCATACGAAAACAGGGAGCCCGGACCCGGACTCCCTGTTCTGATATGTGCATGATCCCGTACCGCATACGGTGGGGACTGCGGTACGCCGCTAGGCCACGGGTTCCCAGCGCATCCCGCCGGTGAGCCAGTCGGGGATGCCGATGGCGCGCTTCTCCGCATCGAAGC
This sequence comes from Mailhella sp., assembly GCA_024404335.1. Lineage (GTDB taxonomy): Bacteria > Desulfobacterota > Desulfovibrionia > Desulfovibrionales > Desulfovibrionaceae > Mailhella. The sequence goes on along the minus strand of JAKSQA010000309.1, from coordinate 741 downwards.
AGTAGGCGCAGCCGGAGTACGGATCGAAGATGCGCACCCTGGGCAGGAAGGATATCTCCGTGCCGTCCACGGGCAGGCCGTTCATGTCGGCCACGTTCTTCACGGCCTCGAAGGCCATGGCCGCGTTGGTCATGCGCACGAAGATGCCGCAGGAGCGCGCGTTCAGCGTGCCGTTCCGCATGCCCTCGGCCACGCCGGGCATAAGACGGCCTGCACGCCCGGGATAGAACATGGCCCTGTAGTACGCGGGGGCGAGCGCCGCGTAGTCGATATCAGTGAGGGCCGTCGATTCGGTGCCGAAGCGGGCCATGCCCTCCAGCGTGGGATCGCCCTCGCCGTGGCGGAAGGTGCCCACGATCCAGCCGCCGGACGATGCGGGGCCGATGATCATGCGCACATGCGCCTGCGCGCAGCAGCGCCCGGCGACAAGGTTCGCCTCGATGTCCGTGGTGCCCAGGAAGACGAGGTCCACGGGGTCCTCATCGGCTTCCCAGCCCCTTCCGGCAAGAAGCCCGGCGAGCATGTCGCCGTCGGTGCGGCGGAGCGGCATGTTCCAGCCCTGCACCGTGGCCTCCGGATTGATGGCGAGCACATGGCGCTTCCACATGTCCACCTTCGGCACGCCGATGGCATCCGTATAGAACGGAAGGCGGTTGAGGTTCGTATCCTCCACCACGTCGCTGTCGATGCAGCCGAAGCGGGCGAAGCCGGCCCGCACCAGCAGGCCGGTGACGGAGACGT
>JAKSQA010000308.1 GCA_024404335.1 Mailhella sp. | reverse complement strand
CACGTCCTCCGCCGCCGGCGCTCAGCACCATCGTGACGGCTCCCGCCAGACCGATGGCTATGCCGGCCATCTTGCTGCGCGAGGGCCGCAGCCCCTTGAAGACCATGGCGAGCACCATGGCGAAGACGGGGATCAGCGTGCAGATCACGCCGGCATCGACCGGAGACGTGAATGAAAGACCGAGGATGAAGAGCCCCTGGTCGAGCGCGATGCTGAGGAAGCCCGCCAGAATGATGCCCAAAAGGTCGCGGAACGGCACGGGGCACGACGGCTTGGCCAGCGTGAACAGCCAGAAGAAGGCCGCAGCCCCCCACATACGCATGCCGGAAAGGGTGAAGGCGGGCATGCCGTGCTCCATGGCCGCCTTGGCGAAGGGTATCATGGAGCCGAAGCAGCACGACATCATGAACAGACAGAACCGGCCCCAGCCCCCTGATGCGGTGAGGCGCCCCATATCGCATGCCATGGCGGCCTAGCCTATGCCCTGCAGGTCCTCAAGCATCTGCTCGATGATGGCGACATCCTCCTCGCCGACCTCGAAGCCGCGGATCGTGGAGGCGAAGGCGACGATGTCGTCCTCGTCGCGGTGGGCGAACTCCTCGGTGACGTGGTCACAGATGAAGTCGTAGATATTGCCGAAGTTGCTGATGACCTCGCGCCCGCCGAGAAGGCCGCAGCCCTCCTCGTCGTCGTATTCATAGCCGTCGGCGTCGGCAAGGCCCAGTTCGGCGGCATGCGCCTCGATCCAGTCGAGCGTGCACATCGTGCCGCCCACGCCGTAGACGAAGTCGTAGCGGCCGTCGTTCTCGCGCATGGTCGCAATAAGCTCGGAAAGTCTCACGGAATCCTCCGTTTGTGGAATGCTTCGGCCGGATACTAGTCGATTGCAGGCCCGTTGGCAAACGCCGGAAGCCGAGGACGCCCAGCGCCCCGGGCCCGCATCGAAGGCCTGCCGAACGGGAACACGGGCGGCAGGAACTGCGGATGCTCATCCTGTCCGCCCCCGTTTCTTAAATTTCCGCTTGAAGTCTTCACCCGGGGGAACTACCATCATCTGAATATGCACACGCCGCCCGCTGCGGGCACACCGTGGCGGAACAGCCGGACGCCGGGGCACACGCCCGCCCCTGCGCCATGTCCACCTCCGGGCCTACGGTGCCGCCATGCTCCTTGATGATGACAGCTTCTTCGATGCCGAATACGCAGCCCTGACATCGCTTTCCGACCAATGCTCCGCAGCACTAGCCTCAGCCGCACAGGGAATCGCCGGCGGCCTTGCGCCCGACATGGATGCGCTGGCCTCGGCACTTGAAGACCTGCGTCGCCTCCGCGCCATGCACGACGGCCGGGCTCTGTACGCCGGACGGACGGCCCGAGGAAGGCTGCCCGATCTCCGTGCTCGCCGAGGCGGTCCACGAGCGCCGGCGCACGCTTTCCGCACGGCTCGAAAGGGCGGCACGCGTGCTCGAATGCTTCCTGGGCATCACGGCGGCACGGCAGGCCTACGAGGACGCGCTCGCCCCGCTGAAGGAAGGCGCCGCCGCCCTCCTCGACAGGTTCCACAGCGAGCTGCAGAT
>JAKSQA010000307.1 GCA_024404335.1 Mailhella sp. | reverse complement strand
TGTGCGGGCCGGGTCGCGGGTGATGCTGAATATGGTGCGCACCGTCGACTTGTGCGGCGTGCCGGCGTTCTGAAGGCTCGCGAAGTCGTGCGTGCCCGTGAGGAAGGGGATGGCGGCGTCGAAGCGGTCCATGTCGAGGGGGCCGCAGCCCCACACGAAGGGGTAGAGCTTCGGCGGCACGCAGAGGTGGTCGAGCCAGAGCGAGTAGGTGTATGCCTTGCGGACCGCGCTGTGGCACGCATGGAACGAATCATCCACAATGCACGCGTCGAGCACCCTGATGTCGCGCGGAAGCAGCGTGTTGAGGGCGAGCGCCCAGCGCACGCCGGCCTTGGCCTCGGGGATGTCGCAGTGGGCGACCTGCGCATCGGCATGCACGCCGGTGTCGGTCCTTCCGGCTCCCTGCACATGGATGGGCATGCCGGCGACATGGGAGACGGCCTCCTCGATGAAGGCCTGCACGGTGGGGGGATGCTCCCGGTCACGGAGGGCCTGGATCTGCCAGCCGTGATAATGGGTGCCCACATAGGCGATGGTAAGCTTGAGGCGCGGCATCAGAGCTCCACGAGTTCCACGGCGCAGGGCGCTATGGGTATGCCGAGGAAGAGTTCGCCCAGCCTGGTGAAGCGGGGCACGTCGTCGGTGGTGAGGAAGCGGACTGATCCGGGGCAGAGCTGCATGCCGGCCGACCTGCCCGCGCTGCGGGCGAGGTGGCTGCTTTCCAGAAGGGCCTTGGCCTCGCGGGCGGTGTTGTTGGCGGAATCCACAAGGGTCACGCCGGAGCCCGCCACGCGGGATATGGCGCCGCGGAGGAGGGGGAAGTGCGTGCAGGCGAGCACCAGCGTGTCGGGCGTGTCGAGCCCCTGTTCCCGCGGGATGCGGAATATCTGGTCGAGATAGCGGGCGGCGAGGCCTTCGGCCAGCGGGCCCTCGAGGAGTCCGTCTTCGGCCATGGAGACGAAAAGCGGGCAGGCGAGGGTGGAGAGTTCGGCGTTTGGCAAAATGGAAAGAATCGCATTTTCGTATGCGCGGCCGCGTATGGTGGAGCTCGTGGCGATGACGGCTATGCGCCCGCTCTTCGTGGCGCGGCAGGCGGCGCGGGCTCCCGGCTCGACGGCGCCGATGATGCCGAGGCCGGGGAAGGCCTCGCGGAGCGCAGGGAGGGCGGCCGCCGTGGCGGTGTTGCAGGCGACGACAAGCAGCTTGATGCCGCGCGACACGAGCAGCTCGGCGATCTGGAGCGAATATCTGCGCACGGTCTCCACGCTCTTCGTGCCGTAGGGCATGCGGGCCGTGTCGCCCAGGTAGAGGAACGATTCGTTGGGCAGCAGGCGGCGCATGGCGTTGAGCACCGTCATGCCGCCCACGCCGGAATCGAAGAGTCCGATGGGGAGTTCCCTGAGCTGGGCCAGGTCGGAGGAAATGCCGTGCGTGGTGATCATGATGTGCTCCGTTGGAATGTTCCCTGCCTGCAGGGGGTGAGGCCCGCCGGCACGAAATTGAAGTCGCTGCCCGACTGCCTGCGCAGCTCCGCGAGGGGGGGCAGCGCCGTCTTCAGCCGCCGGTCGGGAGAGGGCGG
>JAKSQA010000306.1 GCA_024404335.1 Mailhella sp. | reverse complement strand
CCCGAGTGCGGTCTGCGTTTCCATAGGCATCTCCTCCCTGCATAATAAGGGCGGACTCGGAGCATTGCAAGGGGGCGCCGTCGTAAGGAACTCCCGCGCAAAAAAGGGGGCGCGGAACAGCCGGCTCGGCTCGGCTGCTTCTTCCGATCGGCCCTGTAGGCGCGTACGAAGGACCGGATGGGCTTACCCCAGCAGAAGGATGAGTTTTTCCCGTTCCGATGGAGGAATGCCGAGCAGGTCCATGGCCTTTTCGAGAGAGCAGCCGAGATTGGCCATAAGGTTCCTGATGCTGAGAAGCTGATTCTGCTCCGCTCCCTGATCATAGCCCTTGTCATAGCCCTCGTAATAAATGCCGTCGGACAGATTGCACATGTTCTCCAAACCTCCTTTGACTTCGACGGTCATGGGGATGCCGTATTCGGTCAGGATATTCTCTTTCGTCTCAAGCGGGATCTTTTGCGACATGAGGGTGTCCATCAGCCTGAGAATGCCGTCCGTGCCCTCTGCATCACCGAGATTCAGCATGATCACGCGCAGAAGGTCATAGTTCCGCTCGTCCTCTGCGACATGCCCTGCGATATCGTGCTTGGTCATGCGGTATTCGACGATGGAATTCCGTTCTTCCCGGATTTTCGCATGGGTGCATATCCAGATGCTGTAGACCTTGCGGAGCCTGCCGTAGTCGGCCGCCTCGTCAAGCACTCCGAACTGCGATGAGAGCATGCGGCCTCCATAGTACATCGCACGGCGAGTCAGCGGATATCCGGGATTCGACCTGTTCTGCGCCTCGACATTGATGATGAGGCCGACTTCCTCTTCGGAATCAGGGAGCCTGGCGAGGAAATAGATGTCGTAGATGACCTTGCCCTCGCTGAGGGATACGTCTTCCTTTGCGATGCTGTGGAAGGAAGGCGCCGTCTCGTCAAGGCCGACCGCCACCTCCGAAACGAGCGGGTCGTGGAGCAGCTTCCGGATTTCCTCCGGCGGACAGATCCTGTATTCGGCACGCAGCAATGGAGCAGCTGTGCGAGGATGGGCTTCTGCGAAAGAAGCAGCTTGCTCGCGCTGTCGTAGGCGATCTTTTCGGCGCCGTTGCGCAGCACCTCATGCAGGTGGTTTTCCATGGCCCCTCCGGTACGCGGTAATTTAAGGCATTATCTACGCGATGACAAGGGGATATGCGGAACCGGGCCGTTTGTCAGGCGCTTGTCGGCTCGGCTCGGCTGCTTCTTCCGATCGGCCCTGTAGGCGCGTATGAAGGACCGGATGCCGACGAGCACGGCGGCGCCGATCATGTTGTTCTGCACGGTGAGGTGCCTGAAGAGTTTTCCATAGCCTCATCGCTGGGGGAATCGGTCACGGAAACCGGAGGAGGGGGAGAAGCTCGTCAGGCTGCCCGCATCGAAAAGGGCCCGGCTCGCGGTAGTTCGTGAGGCAATCCTTCAATGCCGCAGGGATATCCGTGTCAGCGGCGAGACCTGCACATTGACCCCCCTCTGAACAAACACGCGTAGAAAGACAGCGAAGATCCAGACGGCCGCCCCATCCCCACAACACCAACAACCAACTACCCCCAAAAACAGA
>JAKSQA010000305.1 GCA_024404335.1 Mailhella sp. | reverse complement strand
CTGGCTTCTCCCGCCCTTTGGCCTCGTGGTAGGGCCATACCTGGGCGGCGTCGCCGTGGGCGGCGGCCTGTTCGTCGCGGGCGGTATCAAGCCAGTCGAGCCAGCTGTGGAACGTCGCGGCCTGCCTTCTGCTGTGCATGGCGTTCACGTATTCCACGGCGCGCCCGCGCAGTATCTCGATATTGGCGAGGCGCTCCTCAGGCCTGTTCCATTGGGAAGCGATGCGGATGATGCCGGCCTCGCTGATGACGGCATCAAGCAGCTCGGCCGGGGTCATGACCGCAAGCCTTGTCCGCAGCGCCTCAAGCCTGCCGCTGAAGGGCAGGATGGAGGAAATGCTTTTCTCCCTGTCGTCGGCGTATCCGAACCAGTCGAGCCCCAGAATGGATGCGGCCTCCGCCTGGTAGAAGACGTCGTCCCTGTCGAGGGCCATGCGGAAGCAGGCGAGGCAGAGCCTGACTTCCCGGCATTTCAGGAACCCTTCGCGGGCGAATTCCGCCGGGATGCCCAGCCGGGCAAGGGCATCGGCGATGGTGCCGCATCCTTTGTTGGTGCGGCAGAGCACGGCTATGTCGCCGTACCGCAGCGGACGCTTCCCCGATTCGTCCACATCTTCCGCCTGGCGTGCGGCCTTTCCTCTCATGGCGTCGAGCACGGAGGGGGCGCCCCAGCGGGGCTCCTTCTTCTCCTGTTTCGCCGGGCGGATCATCGGAGCGGAGAGTACGAGCTCCGCTATGCCTGCGGCGATGTCTGCCGCCTTCTTCGCGTGCGAAATCTTCCCGTTTGAATTCTGCTCCGCCTCGCTGAGCCAGAAGCGCAGGGGGGACTCAGGCGCATCTTCCGCCGGTCGGGCACTTTCCACCGCAAGCCTGTCGCCTTCGATGAGTTCCGAGGCATATCGGTCATCGAGGTGGCTGAAGAATTCATTGGTGAAGTCCATGATCTGGGGGACTGTCCGGCGGCATTTGCCGAGGTTCTCCGGCTTCCATCCTCCGTCATTCGTGCTGGCGTCGATGAGGGCAGGGCGGGCACCGTTGAATCCGTATATGGACTGCTTTTTATCGCCGACATAGACGGCGCGGCAGGGGTGCCCGGGGGCCGATCCGCTGCCGATGATGCCGATGAGCCTGGTGAATATGCTCAGCTGCATCGGGCTGGTGTCCTGGTACTCATCCACAAGCAGCACGCGGAAGCGGCCCAGAAGGCGGCGCCGGAATTCCGGCCGGGTGAGCGCCTCATTGAGCACCTGCTCCATATCGCCGAAGTCGACGACGCCGAGGCTTCTCTTGCGGGCCTCGTACGCGCGCATGGCAGCGGCCGTGAAGCGGAACTGGAGCTCCACAAGGCGCGCCGCATCCTCTGCGAACCGTGTGGTGCCGATGGCCCGCTTGCCGAGCCTGGTGAGCACCTCGGAGAAATATTCCCTGTTGCCGACGCCTTCGCCTGCAAGGAGGTTCAGATCTTTCCTGCAGGCTACTGGGATAATCCGGTGGATAATCCCGAGCCAGTCCTTCCATTCCATGGCTTCAGGCCTGAGCTGCCGCATGAAGCTGATGTGCTTACGGCCTTCTTTGACGACTTTGCCC
>JAKSQA010000304.1 GCA_024404335.1 Mailhella sp. | reverse complement strand
GCATCGAACGCAGTATGCCTGCGGAAAGGATGTCGTCGGAGAGTTCCCTTTTCAAGCCATGTCCCCTGCCCTCATTCCGGGCAGCATGCGATTCACGGTCTCATCGCAATCCATAAAGCCGGACGTCTTCATTCCTGTTTGAACAGATCATCGGTTCCCTAATGGGATGAGCAGTTCCTTCCGTTCCGCGCGTCATCCAGCACCTTTTCAAGGTGTCGCTGATTTTCCTCGGAGTAAAAAGGATCTCCTGTGGGGCGATAGGGAAGCCTGTTTTCACGAACCATCTGCGCAGGGAAAGCCTTCACAACAGAAGGAAGATCAAACACCTTGCTTTCAGCAGCTTCCTGAGCTCTGCTGCGGAGATTTTCATCCAATCTGATCTGAAGACTTGTAGGCATAGAAACCTCTAAGAAGCGCTATGCGTGCGGGAAAGACGCCTCGCGGAGCGTACGCACGATGCCCGGCTCCCGTATCATCGGCTGCTGCCGAAGCCGGAAAGGCAGCGGCCGCCGTCCCTGTAGATCTCAAGGCGTTCGCAGAGGCCGAGCCCGCAGGCGCGGTCGAGGTCGGCGCAGCCGCCCTTCGGGTCATCGGTGAGGACGCGCAGCTCGGCGCGGTTCACCCATGCCTCCGCCCTGTCGGGAGCGTAGACGATGGCCCTGCCCGACTCCACAAGGGCCTTGTCAAAATGCGTAAGGCGCTTCTCCAGCTCGGCGCGGTTGTAGTAGAAGCGCGCCTGGTCGGGCCTGAGTGCGATGGCCCTGTCGAAGCATTCCTTCGCGTTGGCCAGCGCCCCCCTCTGCATCATGACGACGCCCAGCGCGCTGAGTGCCTCGGCGTCCGTGGGATGGTCGGCGGCATAGGCGCGCAGGGCCTTCTCGGCATCGGTGAGCAGGCCCATCTTCTGCATGGCAAGAGCCCGGTTATAGGCCACTTCGGGCAGCGAGGCCTCCTTGCCGGCGATAAGCGAGAGGGCTTTGAGAGCCTCCGCAGGCCTGTTCATGCGGAGATGCACGGCGGCCATGCCCATGAGGGCCTCGGGGTACGAAGGCGAAAGGCGCAGCGCCCTGCCGAAGGCCTTCTCGGCCTGCTCCGTCCTGCCGGCCTCGAAGAGGGCCGTGCCGAGGTTGGCCTGGATCTCCGGTGACGAGGGGGCGAGCTCGGCGGCGCGCTCCAGCGGGGCGACCGCATCCATCGGCCGCATGCACTGCATCTGGCTCAGTCCGAGCCCGTTGAACGAGGCCGGGTGAGGCGCGATGCGCGTCAGCTCCGTGAAGTCGTCTACGGCAGTCCGCCGGGGCGTAGGCCTGGAGCGCGTGCTCCATGAGCGCGGCCTCGTCACGCGATGTGGCGGCGGTCCTGCCGCCGGGCACGGCGCAGCCGGCCAGCACGGCGGCGGCCAGCAGGCCGGCCCCTATGCGAAATACTTGCGACAGTCCGGACATCAGAGATACTCCTTGCGCATCCGTTCCAGTGATACGGCGCCCTCACGCACGAGCGGCGCGCCCACGGCCGGGATATAGATGGATAAGCTGCGCGGGCCGCCGCGGAGCAGCACCACGCATTCCCTCGTGACCCCCTGCGGGAGG
>JAKSQA010000303.1 GCA_024404335.1 Mailhella sp. | reverse complement strand
CGTCGCGCCGCGGCCTGAGGAGCCCGGCTTCCGTAAGGATCTTCAGATGCCGGGATATGCGCGACTGCCCCATGCCGAGCAGGGCCACGAGTTCGTTGACGGAAAGCTCGTAATGGTAGAGGACGACGGCAAGCCGGAGCCTGGTCTCGTCTGCGAGGGCTTTCAGATACCTGAGTGTTTCCATGGCGTGCGGGTTCTATATAAGGAATTGTTGATAGACGGATATGCTGATGTCGTTCAGGTGTCAAGGGCGCAGCCGCGGCCGCATATTAAGGAAGGGGAAGGCCGAAGCCTTCCCCTTGCCATGTCATTTCCTTTCGCCGGCGTTGCCCCTGAGGGATTCGTCGGGCTTGGTCCTGGCGCCGCTCTGGACGATGCGGCTGTTGGGCGGCACGCTGTGGGTGAGCCAGACGTTGCCGCCGATCACGGATCCGCTGCCGATGGTGATCCTGCCGAGGATGGATGCGCCCGCATAGACGGTGACGTTGTCCTCGAGGATGGGATGGCGGGCTATTCCCTTGACGAGCGATCCGTCGTCATTCTTGGAGAAGGAAAGGGCGCCGAGCGTCACGCCCTGGTAGAGGCGGCAGCCCCTGCCGATGATGCAGGTCTCGCCGATGACGACGCCGGTGCCGTGGTCGATGAAGAAGTTCTCGCCGATGGTCGCGCCGGGGTGGATGTCGATGCCCGTCTGGGAATGGGCCATCTCCGTGATGATGCGCGGGATGATCGGCACCTTGAGCATGTAGAGCTCATGGGCGACACGGTGGTGTATCATGGTGAGCATCGACGGATAGCAGAAGATCGTCTCCCCCATGCTTGTCGCGGCGGGGTCGCCTTCATAGGCCGCGCGCATGTCCTCGGCGAGGATCCTGCGCAGTTCCGGGATGCGCTTCATGAACTTCATGGCCATTTCCGTCGATGCGACGTCGCAGCCGCGGCAGTCGCTGGCGTAGTCGGCCCTCGCGAAGCATCCGCCGCTCCGGATCTGCTCGGAGAGGATGCGGAAGATGGAGTCAAGGTTCGCCACCGTGTGGTAGCGGATGGATTCCCTATGGACTTTTGAAGGACCGAAATACCCGGGGAAGAGGACGGCTTTGAGCCGGTCCAGCATTTCCCGGAGTTTTTCGTTCGAGGGGAGCGCCGTTCCCGCATCCTTCGGGTCGAGGACCCTGTCGAGCGATCCGGCGCCGCAGAGTTTCTCGGTGATTTCCTCGAAGTCGAGGATGCGTGTCATGGTGAGGTCCGTCAGAGGCTGGCTGCAGGGCATGTCTAGTCCTTGGAGAAGAGGGCTGTGGAGAGGTAGCGCTCTCCGGTGTCGGGGGCGATGGTGACGATGGTCTTTCCGGCGAATTCGGGGCGTGAGGCAAGGCGCACCGCGGCGCATACGTTTGCGCCGGAGGTGATTCCGCAGCTCAGGGATTCCTTCTTCATCAGCATGCGGGCCGTCTCCATGGCATCACCGGTGGATACGGTCAGTATGCCGTCGACCGCCGAGCGGTCGAAGACGCCGGGAACGAGCTTCGCGGAGATG
>JAKSQA010000302.1 GCA_024404335.1 Mailhella sp. | reverse complement strand
TGCCGCAGCGGACACCTTCCGTGCCGCAGCCGTCGAACAGCTTGAGGTGTGGGCCGACCGCATAGGTGCCGACTTCCATTCCAAGGGCCTGGGGGCCGACCCGGCCGCCGTGGCCTTCGAGGCGATGGACAAGGCGCTGAAGGGCGGATACGACATCGTCTTCATCGACACCGCGGGCCGGCTTCATACGAAGTCGAACCTGATGGAGGAGCTGCACAAGATTCGCATGGTGGTGGAGAGGAAGCACCCCGGAGCGCCCCACCGCACCGTGCTCGTCATCGACGCGACCACCGGCCAGAACGCCCTGCAGCAGACGAAGATGTTCAGGGACACGAGCGGCGTGAACGAGATCATCCTCACCAAGCTCGACGGCACGGCGAAGGGAGGTGTGGCCCTTGCGGTGGCAAGCCAGTTCGGGCTGCCCATCACCTTCATCGGCCTGGGTGAGAAGATGGAGGACCTGCGCCCCTTTGACGCGCATGCGTTCGCCAGGGCGCTGATGGGGCGTGACTGACAAATAGGCCTTCGGGATTGCTGAATAGAAGAGCCCGGCGCCATCGGCGCCGGGCTCCGTAGTTTAAGAGAGATGAAGGGGGGTCATTTCCGCACGAGCGTGAGGAACTTCGCGCAGGCTTCATTGTCGGTCTCATCCCACCAGGGGTAGCCGAGCCTGTTGAGATGCTGGGTGAACTCCTCAAGCTGCTCGGGGGCGACCTGTATGCCGCAGGCGACCCTTCCGTATTCGGCGCCGTGGTTGCGGTAGTGGAACATGGTGACGTTGTAGCGGCTGCCGAGCGTCTCGAGGAACTTGAGCAGCGCACCCGCCTGTTCGGGGAACTGGAAGCTGAGTATCCTTTCGTTCTCCACGGCGGAGAGGGGCTTGCCGCCGATCATGTAGCGCACATGGCTCTTCGCGAAGGTGTTCGACGTCATGTCGGTGACGCCGTAGCCGTCGGCGCGGAGCTCGGCGATGACCTTCTCCAGCTCCGCACGGCCTTCGGAGAAGCGGAGCGAGGTGAATATCTCGGCACGGTCGGCGTCGCTGATGCGGTAGTTGAATTCCGTCACCATGCGGTTGCCGAGCTTGCGGCACAGGTCGAGGAACGCGCCCCTGCGTTCGGGGATCGTGATGGAAAGGATTCCCTCACGCTTCTCACCGACCTCGCAGCGCTCGGAAACGAAGCGGAGCGTATGGAAGTTCATGTTCGCGCCGGAGAGGATGGCCGCCATGCGGGCGCCTCTGATCCCGTTTTCCTCAATGTACTTCTTCATGCCGGCCAGGGAAAGGGCTCCCGAGGGCTCGGCGATGGCGCGCGTGTCGTCGAAGATGTCCTTGAGGGCGGCGCAGATCTCGTCGTTGGAGCAGGTGATGATCTCATCGACGTTCTCGCGGAGGATGCGGAAGGTCTCATAGCCGATGCGGCGTACGGCGACGCCGTCGGCGAAGTGGGAGACGCTGTCGAGGTCGACGGGGCATCCCTTCTCGAATGCGGCCTTGAGGCAGGCCGACCCCTTGGATTCCACGGCGATGATCTTCACGTCGGGGAGTATCTGCTTGATGTAGAGGGCGATGCCGGCGGCAAGACCGCCGCCGCCGACCTGGATGAAGACATGGGTAAGGCGGCTGTCCTGCTCCAGAAGCTCCCTTGCGATGGTG
>JAKSQA010000301.1 GCA_024404335.1 Mailhella sp. | reverse complement strand
AAAGATATGATTTAACATCATCCCAGCCATTAAGAATGTCTTCCTCGGGAATCCCTGGCCTCTTCCCTGCGGTCCGCCCTGCCATGGACGCCCTTCCTCTTATCCTGCACGGCCGGCTCCCTGCGGGATGCGGCGGCCTGGGCCTCCCGGGCCCTCGTATTCGCGCTCAGCGCTGCCCTGGCCGCCTCGGCATCGTGGGATGAGGGAGGAGTCAGGACCTCGCCCGGCCTTGAAAGCATGGTGAGCGGATTGAGCTGGCCGTTGTTCCGTATGAGCTCGAAATGGAGGTGGGGTCCGGTGGAACGCCCTGTCGAACCCACGCGGCCGATGACCTGGCCGGGGCCGACCTTGGCGCCCGCATGAGTGAGTATCTGGCTCATGTGGGCGTAGCGCGCCACAAGCCCGTCGTGCTGCTCGATTTCCACCATGTAGCCGTAGGCGCCGCTGTACTGCGCGGAAACGACCTTGCCGCCGCGGAAGGCCTTGATGGGAGATCCGAAGGGAGCCCGAAGATCCACTCCCTTGTGCACATGCGTGCCGCGGTAGACGCCGTAGGGGGACGTCACGCACAGGGTCTCGCTGCCGGTGCACATGAGCTCCCTGCCTACGGTGTACGACATGGGCGTCTGGGGAGCCGCATGACGCGTCCTCGCCCTTACGCGGGGCATGGGCTTGGGCTCATAGTCGCGCATGTCCTTCGGCAGTTCGCCGGAAAGCTCCAGGTCATCGTCCTCATCCATGGGAGTGAGGGAAAGCCCTTCGATTCCGAACACATCGGTGCCCACAAGCGTGTCGGGAGATGAAGCCGCCTCGGCAAGCTCACGATCCACCTCATAGCGGGGAGTGTAGCTCCTCACGTTCGCCGCAGGGTGCCATCCCCCTCTTTCCGGAAGGGCCGGGCCCGACGTCTGGCATCCCTGCAGCATCAGGGCTGCCATGACCAGCACGATCGACCATAGCAATGACGGCTTTGAAACGGCTCGCATGAATTCTCCTCAGGGCCAGCAAAGGCCTCAGTCTTCTCGTACGTCGAGTATCACGGCCTCGCTGCGGAGCGGGCTGATCTTTCCGAGCCTCACCCTGAGCTGCTGCCCGGGGAAGACCTTCTCACCGAAAAGGAAACGCTTGCCGCGGAGCATCACCTGCACCTCGGGCAGATTGACGCTGACCCAGGTGTCGCCTTCCTCGGCGACCTCGGCAAGCCAGCGGCATTCGTCGCCATGGGCCTTCGACTGCTGCTGCATGTACAGGTACTTCCAGTAGCGGGGGCGGAAGCGCTGCACCTGGCCGGCGGCATCAAGACGGATGGACAGCATGAGCAGCATGGCATCGAGCTGCTCCTTCGTCCATCGCGGAGCTCCGGAACGGAGTACGCTCAGGAGCTGGGCCTCGTTGACGAGGTCGGGATAACGGCGCAGCGGGGACGTCACGGTGGCGTATGCCGGAATGCCTATGCCGGCATGGGGGCGCGGCACGGTGTCGATGGAGGCGGCGGCAAGTATGCGCACCACACGGGCTATATCGGGGGCGGAGCGCCACACGCCGGCGTATTCGCGGGGGACGACGACATCCTGCGTGCGGAAGAGCAGCGGGATGTCCCGCTCGGCGGCCCACTGCGCAAGCGAGGCGTTCGCCACGATCATGAGTTCGGAAACAAGCAGCATGGAA
>JAKSQA010000300.1 GCA_024404335.1 Mailhella sp. | reverse complement strand
CGCGGCGTCTGCGAGCAGGCCGACGGGGGCGCGCTCTGCCTCGACGAGATAGGCGACCTCTCCCTCCCCGCCCAGGCGAAGGTACTGCGCGCCGTGCAGGAGCGCGAGATCGTCAGGCTCGGCAGCGAAAAGCCCGTGCATGTCGACGTCAGGCTCATCTGCGCCACGCACAGGCCGCTGGAGAAGCTCGTGGAGGACGGCCTCTTCCGCGAGGACCTCTACTACAGGATCAACGTCTTCCCTCTCTTCATCCCTCCGCTGCGCGACCGGATGGACGACATCCTCCCCCTGGCCGAGCACTTCATCCACACCTTCTCGAAGAACTACACGCGCGGCGTGCGCAGGCTCTCCCCGCAGGCGGCCGACATCCTCACCGCATACCGCTGGCCCGGCAACGTGCGCGAGCTGCAGAACGCCATGGAGCGCGCCGTGCTGCTCTGCGAATCCGACATGGTGTGCGCATGCCACCTGCCCTCCGCCATGCGCGATTCCGCCCGTGAGAACGGCGCCGAGCTCACCGAGGAGGCCGCGCCCCTCAACTTCCATGACGAGGTGCGCTCGCTGGAGAAGAAGCGCCTCGAGGAGGCTCTGGCGGGCTCGCACGGCAACATCCACCAGGCCGCCCGGAACATCGACATCACCTACCGCATATTCTACTACAAGATGAAGAAGTACGGCATCGACCACCGCCGCTACCTCGCATCGTAGCGCAGTGTGCCTCACGATGCCCTCTCCCTCCGCGGGCCCGTATGCGGAACGGGGCGACTCCGTGCGCCGAGACGATGGGCAGGGATTTCAAATTGGAGTCAGCAAAATGTCATCCTCGAATATCTACTAGATGTAAACCGAAATGGATAAGCAAACGCAATACTCCATAGTCCTTGGTTCTATCATTGAATTAATGAAAGACGAACTTCATGGATCTTTTGACCAATCAACGAAGACCTGCATCGTGGAGCATTTGAACTACATTCTCAGCTCCGCCGATTCTGTCGGATTGCCCCCTGAAGAAATAGGACTTGCAGACTTCGATTACGAGAAAGAAGTATCCTCAATCTAAAGGAAAACGATGTGCAAGACGGGGCTCCGGCTCCGTTTTTTGCGCCCGCCGTCGTCCGATGGCCATCGGATGGGACCGCCCTGTCACTGCCGCCGCGGATTTGACGCCCGCACCGCGATGTGCCATGACTCCGCAGAAGGGGAAGGCTCCGCCTCCCATGAGAAAAGGAGCATGCCATGCGCAAGAACTTCGGGCCCAAGCCCATCATCTACCCCATGCCCGTCCTTATCGTCGCCGCCTACGACGGAAACGGCCTCCCCTGCGCCATGAACGCAGCCTGGGGCGGCATCGGCAGCGACACGCAGATAGCCCTCTGCCTGGACAGCGGCCACAGGACGACGAAGAACATCCTGGAGCGCCGCGCATTCACCGTGGCCTTCGGCACAGCCGACCGCGTTGCCGAATGCGACTACCTCGGCATCGTCTCCGGCAACAAGGTGGAGGACAAGATAGCCCGCGCCGGCCTCACCGTGAGGAAGAGCGGGTTTGTCGACGCCCCGCTCATCAACGAGCTGCCCGCCGCGCTTGAATGCACCCTGGTGAGCTACGATCCCGAGCCATGCCTCATGATAGGCGCGATCGTGAATGCGGCCGCCGATGAGAGCGCCCTCGGCGACGATGGC
>JAKSQA010000030.1 GCA_024404335.1 Mailhella sp. | reverse complement strand
TAGCACAAGGCCGACAGCCCCATCCCCGGGGCGGCGCACGCCGCCCCGGGGCCGGAACAGCCTGCAAACACCCGGAGCCCCCATGGACGGAAACCGTCTCACCGGCCTTTGCATCATCATATTCTGCGCCATACTCTGGTTCGCCGTGCTTCCTGCGCAGACGGAAGGCGGGGAGGACACGCTGCTGCCCCGCATCGGCATTCTCGCCATGGCCGTTCCGGCATTCATCATGGCCCGGCACGGCGGTTCGAAGCCCGCATCCCTTCCCGCGGCCTCCTTCCTGCGCGTGGCCGTGCCGCTTTTCGGCCTTTCCGCCGCCTATGCCGTTGCCGTGCCCGCCGTGGGCTTCTTCGCCTCCAGCGCGGTGTTCATCGCCGCCGCTCTCCTCCTGTTCGGCGAGCGTCGTCCCCTGCGCATCGCGCTCATCCCGATTGCCGTGCCCGCCGCGGTCTTCGCGGTGATGCGCGTCGCCCTGAGCTTCGACCTTCCCCAGGGGGTGCTGCTGTGATCGAAAGCCTCGCCGCCGCATTCAGCCTCGTGCTGGACTGGCAGAACTTCTTCTGGTCGCTCTTCGGCGTGACGTTCGGCATCATCATGGGCGCCGTGCCCGGGCTGAGCGACAACATGGCCATCGTGCTCCTGCTGCCGTTCACCTACTACCTCGGCCCCATCCCCGGCATCGCCATGCTCATGGGCCTCTCCAAGGGCTCGAATTTCGGCGGCTCCATACCCGCCATCCTCTTCAACATACCCGGCACGCCGCAGGCCATGATCACGACCTTCGACGGCTACCCGCTCGCGCAGCAGGGCAAGAGCGGCAAGGCGCTCAAGACGGCCCTCTTCGCCTCCGTCACGGCCGATACGGCAAGCGACCTCGTGCTCATCTTCCTCGCCGCCCCCGTCGCGGCCCTCGCCCTGCACATCGGCCCGCCGGAATACAGCATGATCCTGCTGTTCTCGCTGGTCATCATCAGCCTCGCCGCCTCGGGCGATCCCTGCCGCGGCCTCATCGCCACCGGCCTCGGGCTCCTGCTCTCCGCCGTGGGATGCGACCCCGAGAACGGCACGCCCCGGCTTGACTTCGGCTTCGTCGAGCTTTCCGACGGCATCAGCATCATGGCGCTCGCCATCGGCCTGCTCGCCTTCTCCGAGGTGATCATCCAGGCCGAGAACCTGTATGCAGAGCGCCGCTCCGGCAGGAAGCAGGGCCCCGTGGTGCTTTCCGAAGCCGGATCCGACGGCGACCGGCTCACGCCTGAGGAAATGAGGCGCTGCGTGCCCACCATCGCCCGCTCCACCCTCATCGGCTCGCTCATCGGCATCGTGCCCGGCATCGGCACCACCGTGGGCGCCTACCTGAGCTACCTGTGGAGCAAAAAGAAGTCGGACCACCCCGAGCTTTTCGGAAAGGGCGCCATCGAGGGAATCGCCGCATCCGAGGCGGGCAACAACGCCGTCAACGGCCCCAACCTCGTGCCCCTGCTCACGCTGGGCATTCCGGGCAACCTCGCCGCGGCGCTCATACTGGGCGGCTTCATGATCAAGGGCCTCGTGCCCGGCCCGCCGTTCCTCGACAGCAACGCCCCCATGCCCTACGCGCTCTTCATCGTGCTCATACTCAGCAACATCTACACCGCCGTCGTCGGCGGGGCGTTCATACGCTTCGTACGCAGGCTCACGGCCATCCCCAAGGCCGCCCTGCACGCCTGCGTGCCCGTATTCTGCGTGCTCGGCGCCTATGTGAGCAGCGGCAGCATGTTCAACGTATGGGTCATGCTCGTCTTCGGCTGCGTCGGCTACGTGCTCCGCAGGCTCAGGATAAGCCTGCCCACCATGATCGTGGCATTCTTCCTCGGCTCGCTGCTCGAGCACAAGCTCCGCCAGAGCCTCATCATCGCGCGCGGCGACTGGACAATCTTCGTCACCAGGCCCATCGCCAGCGTCGCCTACTGCCTCACCGCAGCCGCCGTGCTCTACTATGTGTGGAAGCACACGGCAGGCCGCCGCCCCTCCGCAGAGGAAACCGAATAACCCGGGCCCCTCCGCGGCCCCAATGGACAGGAACATACAATGCAGCATCTTGAAACCGATCTCCTCATCCTCGGCGGCGGCAGCGCCGGCTGCATAGCGGCCATGCGCGCCCTCCAGGTGAACCCCGCCCTCAGAGTCACCATCTTCGAGAAGAGCGACATCACCTACGGCGGCTCCATCGCCCGCGGCATGGACGCCCTCAACATCGTGGCCATCCCCGGCAGGACCGACGCGCAGATGTACCTCGAAGCCGTGCGCGAGATGTCGGGCGGCATCGTCGACGCGGCCCCAAGCCATGTCATGGCGGAACGCTCCTACGCCCTCCTTAAGGAGATGGAAGGCTGGGGCGTCAAATTCCCCGTCGATGAGAACGGCCAGTACAAGACCCTCAAGTACCATGTGAAGGGCGAGTTCCAGACCGCCATGGACGAGCCCGAGCTCAAGGCCATGCTCGTGAAGCGCGCCCTCGACCTCGGCGCACGCCCCGTCAACCGCGTCATGGGCATCCGCCTGCTCACCGACGGCGGCCGCATCGCCGGCGCCGTGGGCCTCAACGTGCGCACCGGCCAGCTCGTGGTCTGCAGGGCCAAGACGGTGCTCATCGCCTCCGGCGGCGTGAGCCGCTTCACCCTGCCGAACTCCGGCTACCTGTACGGCGTGTACGACTACCCCGGCAACACGGGCGACGGCTTCGTGCTCGCCCTCCGCGCCGGCGCCGGCGTCACCGGCATGGAGTACACGCAGCGCACCGCCCTCATCAAAGACAGCAACATGCCCCTGCTCGCCATCTGCGTGACCCGCGGCGCCAAGGTGCTCGACTGCGAGGGCACCGTGCTCATGGAAGGCGAGGTGAACAACATCAACGCCATGAACGTGGCCTTCACCGAAGGCCGCGGCCCCGTGCACATCCAGCTCTCCCACCTGCCGGAGGAGAAGATACGCGAGATCGAGCATATCCTCTTCACCACCGAGCGCCCCGTCAACGAGCGCTTCTTCGGCGGCCGCGGCATCGACTTCCGCAAGCACGACATCGAGCTCTGGCCCACCGAATACTATCTCTGCGGCGGCCACGGCCTTGCGGGCATCCGCGTCAACGAGCGTGCGGAAACCGCCGTGCCCGGCCTCTATGCCGCAGGCGACGTCGCGAGCGTGGCCAAGCAGCACCTCACGGGCGCCTTCGTCTTCGGCGAGATTGCCGCCGAGCAGGCCGTGAAATACTGCGCCGAGCAGCCCGACACGATGTTCAGCGAGGCCGACGTCGAAGCCGTCCGCGCCGAGCACGCCGAGCGCTTCAGCGCAAAGGGCCGAGACATCGAGATCCACGAGTTCGAGCGCAAGGTGCGCCGCATGGTGGCCGACTACCTCGTATCCCCCAAGAACGAGTACAAGTTCAGCCTGTGGAACTACTGGTCGGAGACCTTTGCAAAGGACCTCCGCAATGTGGCCGTGCACAGCGGGCACGAACTCTCCAAGCTCTACGAGATCGAGAACCTGCTCACCTGCGCCGACTGCAGCGCCGTCGCCGGCAGCTTCCGCAAGGAAAGCCGCTGGGGCGAGACGCACCGCCGCGGCGACTACCCCGCTCGCGACGATGCGAACTGGAAGTGCCATGTCGTCGTCAAGCTCAAGGACGGCGTGCTCACCCCTGAAAAGACTCCCATTTCCGAACTGGGCGAGGAGGTCATTCTCTAATGTTCGACAGCAACATAGCCATCAACACCACGACCTGCCTTGCCTGCGGCAACTGCGTCGACCGCTGCATCATGGACAACCTGCGCGTCGCCCTGCCCCCCGGCCGCCAGACATCGCCCCTCGGCGTGAACTACCAGGGCATCATGCGCCTCGTCGCAGCCGGCAGGGATGAGGAGGCCGCGCGCGAGCTCCGCCGCCGCACCGCCTTCGGCGGGCTTCTCGCCGCCTGGGGCGACGAAAAGGCCGAGCGCTCCTGCAGCCGCGGCCACAGGGGCGGCTCCCTCGCCATGGGCTCCGTGCTGAAGTGGCTCGCCTCCACGCAGTCCGCCGTCGTCTACTCCGCCCCCGAGGTCAGGCATCCTTCTGGAAAGACCGCTGCCGTCATCGGCTCCGGCCCCGCCGGACTGCAGGCCGCCATGCACATCCGCGAGCGCGGCCACGCCGTCACCATCTTCGAGGCCGCCGGCCGCCTGAGCCCCGCCCTCGCCGAGCCTTCCCGCGGAGGCGATCCCATTCCTCAGGACGTCCTTGAAAAGACCGCCGCCATGATCGAAGCCGCCGGCATCACGGTCGTCACCGGCATCAAGGCCGATGCCTCCGCGCTTTCCGCGGAATTCGATGCCGTGATCGTCTGCACCGGCAGCGGTGCGGAATACGAGGCCGGCGGCTATGGCCATGTCTCCGGCAATCTCTTCGCAGCCGGCAGCTGCGTGAAGGGCTCCGCCGTCCGCGGCGGCCTGCAGGCCATGGCTTCGGCCCTCCCGGCTGCACGAGCCGTCTGCAGCTTCCTCGAAGGCTTCGAGCTCGACTACGAGCAGGACGTGCGCACCGCAAACGGCCTGGAGCGCTTCCAGGGCCTCCCCGAATCCGCCGAAGACCTGCCCGACGCCCCCCGCATCGATACGGACGGAAGCGACGAGGCCGCCGTGCGCGCCGAAGCAGCCCGCTGCCTCGGCTGTGGCCGCCCCGTCGAACGCGACATGACCTGCTGGTACTGCCTGCCCTGCGAAGTCGTATGCCCCGTCCAGGCCATCCGGGTGCGCATTCCCTATCTGATCAGATAGCCGCCCACACGCGCCATATGAAAAAGAGGAAAAGGCATGGGCCTTTTCCTCTTTTTCATTTCCTCTTTTTTACGCTCAAACCATCCGGAATGCCGATCGACCGACGCAGTCCTGCAAAAACTGCCCGAAGCACCTTCCCCGAAAGGAGCGGCTGCCGGAAGGACCGGCGCGGCGGCAGTACGCCGATACGCATACGCCGCCGCCATGTCGAGGCGGAATCCGGGTGCAGAAGCATACCGAGGCGACGGCAGGCATCCGTCAGGCAGGGTACTCACAGATTTCGCCGTCGTCGGGCATATCCACCATGTCCCATACGCCGCGGCTGACGAGGCGGCGGCGCATCTCCTCCCGGCTTATCGTGGCATGCGCGACCGCTTCCATGTGGCTGACCAGCACGCGGGCGCCGGATCCGGCGCGCACAACCTTCTCCACATCGGCATCGTCCATGATGAGACGCCCCTCATCGAGAAGCTCCGCAGCGCAGGCATTGACCACGATGACGCCGGGTGCGAAATCACGGACGGTGCGCGCAACCGCGCCATACCAGATGGTATCTCCGGCAATGTAGAGCGTCTTTTCCTCCGGATGGCGCAGGATGACGCCGCAGGCGGGGCCGCAGGGAATCTTCGTGCCGTGGCGTGCAGGAACAGGAATCACCTCGATGCCGTCAAAGGCGCTGTTCTCGTACATGGCCGTCACGTTTTCAAAGCCGGAACGAACGAAGGCCCGGGCATCCTCCATGCTCTGCGCAAAGATGGGCATGTCCCTGCGGAGATAGCGCCCGACGGTTCCGTCGGGGGCCATGTCGATGTGGTCGGGGTGGATATGCGTGCATATACAGGCATCCACGCCGTCCAGCACCTGCTCCCTGTCGAAGGGCAGGCCGCATGCCGGCATAGGAATGTCCGCCATCTCAGGACGGCATCGGAAGCCTGCCCCGCTGGTGCGGAAGGTGCCGAACTCTCCCCTGCCGGCAAGCCAGGGCTCCGTAAGAAATGTTCTGCCCGCATACTCGATGCGCAGGGTGGCGTTCCTGATCTGCTGTATTCTCATGATGTCCTCCCGGTTTCAGCAATTCACTAGGATGCTCCATGCGGCAACAGCTAGCATGTTTTTCCCAAATAGCAATTACTTACAATTTTTACATATACTATCCTTAATAACCCAACATATCTGATTTACAAATCTTTTTGATTTGCATACGCATACCTGAACTCTGAAAACCTTCCCCCAAAGGGGAAGCATTTATACAGTAAAAACAGGTAGTTATTGACTTTTTCACATATTCTTCGTATTTCCTTCATGCAAGGAGGGAGATCATGATTTCCAATAATTCCAAAGCCTATATCCTCACCATTTCCGCAGTCCTCATCTGGTCTACGATTCCCGCCGCATTTAAGATCATTGCGGCATCGCTCTCTCCCGCCCAGATACTCTTCTTCGGCATGGGGCCGGCGGCGCTGGCTTTCCTCGGCTACATACTCTTCCGCGGTGAGCTCAGGGCCCTGCTCCACATGGGGGCGGTGCGCTGGGGAGTCTCCATGCTGCTCGGCGCATGGCTCTATCTCTTCTATACGCTTGTGTTCACGGCCTATGAGTACCTATCCCCCCAGATCATCATGCCGATCAACAACACATGGAGCCTTCTCATGGCGTTTCTTTCGCCGTTCCTGCTCAGGCAGAGGATCTCATGGGCTGAAGTGTTCTGGATGCTTTTCGCCTACTGCGGGGGCCTGCTCTCCGTATTCGGCGCCGAATCCCTCGGACCTATCAATCTCACCGGCCTTGCCTGCATCTGCGTATGCCCCTTCATGTATGCGGTCTACTGGACGGTGAACGCTCGAAGCGGCATTCCCCAGCATTTCAGTTTCCTTGCCGGATTCTTCATGGCGTTCATCCTCGCCGCCCTCGTGATGCTCGTCCGCGGAGAGGAATTCCTGCTCACCGGCCGCCAGCTGACAGGCGGCCTGTATGTGGCCCTGTTCGAGCTGGCAATCCCCTACATGCTTTTGGGCATCTCGTTCAGGCTGACGGATTCGGTCTCCCGGCTGGCCACCTTCCAGCTCGCCATCCCGTTTCTTGCCCTGATATGGATCGCGCTGATCCTGCATGAGGAGATCGTCTGGACCACGCCGGCAGGCATCCTGCTCATAGTCATAGGGATCGTCCAGCAGCAGCGTGCGGCCGTACGGCGCACACGCCTTCTCAACGCCGCCTGAGCCCACCCGCCGTACATAGGAAGCCGCTCAGAGGATCCCCCTGGGCGGCCTTCCTGTCTGCCTGATCCGGGCAGGCATCCAACGGCCCGCTGGAAGCCGTCTTTCACAGCCTTATTACTCGGATCAGGTCTGAGGGTGGTCTGAAACCCCTCGCATCAGCGGAAAGGTGTCTTCCGTATGAAATTTTTCATACGCATAGACAGCCGCCTGAAGGCGTTAAAACGAAAGCCCCGGAATCCGGGGCTTTCGTGTATCCATAGGGGAAGCAATGCCTGTGTGTGGCAGCTGCGGCCAGCGGTTCCATCGACCTAAAAACGCCGATATCGGCCGGGCATGCCGTCGGCGCGTTCCGGCTGCGTGAGATGTCAGGGGATGGGATGCGGAGAGTACGCCGCCCCACCGCCGCCGGTGCGGCTCCCTGCCCTGAGCATGATGTCACGGCAGACGGTCAGTCTCCGTACGCCACGCAAGAGGCCGCCCCACTCTCGCAGCTGATTTCCCGGAAGCCTTCGGCTCCCGGCGTATTCCTGAAATTCCCTTCGGAATACGGAAATCCGCGCTTCCGCAGGCACGGCGGGCTCTACGCCTTGGCGGCCTTGAGCAGGTCCTTCCACTCGCGGGTGATGCTGCGGTCGACGAAGTAGTCGATGCGCATGGCCTTCTCCACGCGGGCGAGCGTGGCGTTCGTGGTCTCGCGGGCCCTGGCGATGCCGTCGATGAGGATGTCGTACACGGCGTCGATGTCGGCTTCCCACTTCGCGCGCTCGGCGCGGATGGGGGAGAGCGTCTCCTCAAGCACCTGGATGAGGAACTTCTTGCAGGTGCCGTCGCCCAGGCCGCCGCGGCGGTAGTGCTCCTTCATCTCCTCGAGGTTGGCGTAGTCGGGAAGGTACGCGGCGAAGTGCTCGTCGGTGCAGAGCGCATCGAGATAGGTGAACACCACGTTGCCCTCGGTGTGGCCGGGGTCCTCGATCCTGAGATGCGTGGGGTCGGTGAACATCTTGCCGTTCACCTGCTTCTTGATGGTCTTCGCGTCGTCGGAAAGGTAGATGCAGTTGCCGAGCGACTTGCTCATCTTGGCCTTGCCGTCAACGCCGGGCAGACGGCGCTGCGTCTCGTTCTCGGGGATGAGGGCCTTGGGCAGCACCAGCGTCTCGCCGTAGGTCTTGTTGAACTTGTCCACGATCTCGCGGGTCTGCTCGATCATGGGCAGCTGGTCCTCGCCTACGGGCACCACGGTGGCGTCGAAGGCCGTGATGTCGGCCGCCTGGGAGATGGGGTAGGCGAAGAAGCCCACGGGCAGGCCCTCGTCTTCGAAGCCGCGCATCTTGATCTCCGTCTTCACGGTGGGGTTGCGGGCGAGCCGGGCGGTGGTCACGAGGTTCATGTAATAGAAGGTGAGCGCATGGAGGGCCGGCAGGGCCGACTGCACGCATATCGTGCTCTTCGCCGGGTCGATGCCCACGGAGAGGTAGTCGAGCACGACATTGATGATGTTGTCGCGGATCTTCCTGGGGTTGTCGGCATTGTCGGTCAGCGCCTGGTCGTCGGCGATGAGGATGTTGATGCCGTCATACAGGCCGGAGTTCTGCATTTCCACGCGGCGCTTGAGGGAGCCGACGAAATGGCCGAGGTGCAGGCGGCCCGTGGGGCGGTCGCCGGTGAGGGTGATCTGCTTGTTCTGCTTTTCCGTGCTATGGCATCCTTTCGGAATTTTATGCGTACGGGAACGGTGCGGCGCACCGCATGAC
>JAKSQA010000003.1 GCA_024404335.1 Mailhella sp. | reverse complement strand
CCACGTTCCAAAGGCGGCACTTATGGCAGACACCTTCCTTCTCGTCGACATCGGCAACACCTGCATCAAGCTCGTCTTCTCCAGACCCGACGAGCTCGGCACCTCCTATGCGCTCCCCACAAAGGCCCAGCATACGGCGGACAGCCTCGGGCTTTCCCTTCTGCAGCTCCTCTCACTCAACGGCCTCACCGCGGCGGACATCGCCCTGTGCGCCTGCTGCTCCGTCGTGCCCGATGTGAACAGCCTCTTCCGAGAGGCCTGCCTGCGCTATCTCGGAAAGAAGCCCCTGGCCTTCCCCGGCGATTTCGAAATCGACATGGTCAACGGCTATGAGCGCCCCCACGAGGTCGGCGCCGACCGGCTGCTGGCCGCCTATGCGGCGAGGAAGCTGTGGCCGGAGCCCGAGTCCCTGATATCGGTCGACTACGGCACGGCCACGACCTTCGACTGCGTAGCCGGCAGCACCTACCTCGGAGGGCTGATCTGCCCCGGGCTCTACTCATCGCGCACGGCGCTCGCTTCGGGCACGGCGAAGCTCCCCCGCATCTCCATCGACTTCACCGATTCGCAGGCCATCATAGGCCGCAGCACCGTCACCAGCATGAACCACGGATTCCTCTTCGGGTTCGCAGCCATGACGGAAGGCCTCTGCGAAAGGCTGAAGGCGCAGCTGCCGGGCAGCACCTTCGTCATCGGAACGGGAGGAGTCGCCCGGGAGCTTTCCGGCATATGCGGGGCATTTGACGCCGTCCGCTCAGACCTTATACTTGAAGGGCTGCGCATCCTCGCCGCCGGCTCCGCGTCCTGACCCCATCCGCCGCCGGCAGCCCTCCGGGGATGCCTTTCCGAAAAACATCCCGGACCGCCCGCGCACGGGCCAGGATCCGGATCTCACTTTCTTCCCGGCATGAGGCCGAAGCCCTGCCGTCACGGCTCAAGGAGTCCCGCAATGAAAGACAACGCCAGCAACATCGCTTCCGTATGGGCCCGCGAAATACTCGATTCCCGCGGCAACCCCACCGTAGAGGTGGAAGTCAGCCTCGAATCCGGCCATGTGGGCCGAGCCGCCGTGCCTTCCGGCGCCTCCACCGGAAGCCGCGAAGCGCTTGAGATGCGCGACGGCGACAAGAACCGCTTCAAGGGCAAGGGCGTGACCCGGGCGGTCGAACATGTCAACGGCGAGATCGCCGAGGCCGTCGTGGGCCTCGATGCGCTCCGCCAGATCCAGGTCGACAACACCATGATCGACCTGGACGGCACCGACAACAAGTCGCGCCTCGGCGCCAACGCCATGCTCGGCGTCTCCCTCGCCACGGCCCGCGCCGCAGCCGAGTTCCTCGGGCTCCCCCTCTACCAGTATCTGGGCGGCGTGAACGCGAAGATCATGCCCTCCCCCATGATGAACGTGATCAACGGCGGAGCGCACGCCCCCAACAACCTGGACATCCAGGAATTCATGATCATGCCCGTAGGCGCGAAGACCTTCGCCGACGCCCTCCGCATCGGAGCCGAGGTCTTCCATACCCTCAGGACCATCCTCGCCCAGGACGGCCACGTCACCTCCGTCGGAGACGAGGGCGGATTCGCGCCCAACCTCAAGAGCCACGACGAAGCGTTCGGCTACCTCATCAAGGCCATCGAGGAGGCCGGCTACATCCCCGGCTCCGAAGTCGCCCTCGGCATCGACGCCGCATCCTCCGAGTTCTACAAAGACGGGAAGTACGTAATCGCCGGCGAAGGCCTCACCCTCACCAGCGAGCAGATGGTCGACTGGCTCGAGGACTTCGCCGAACGCTACCCCCTCATCTCCATCGAGGACGGCATGGCCGAGAACGACCGCGAAGGCTGGAAGCTCCTCACCGAACGCCTGGGCGACCGCGTCCAGCTCGTCGGCGACGACCTCTTCGTCACCAATCCCGACATCCTCGCCGAGGGCATCGAGGACGGCCTCGCCAACGCCGTCCTCATCAAGGTCAACCAGATCGGCACGCTGACCGAAACGCTCGACACCATCGAGATCGCCAAGGGCGCGGGCTACGCCACCATCGTGTCCCACCGCTCCGGCGAGACCGAAGACACCTTCATAGCCGACCTCGCCGTAGGCACCAACGCCGGCCAGATCAAGACCGGCTCCGCCAGCCGCTCCGACCGCATCGCGAAGTACAACCAGCTTCTGCGCATCGAAGAGGAGCTCGACGACGTGAGCTTCTTCTACGGCCCCATCCTCGCCGACAACTACGGCTACGGCCTCGAAGGCGACGAAGACTGATCCCGGGGGCCCGCCCGCGGGCGGGCCCTCCAACCGAACACCGGAGCAGCACATGAAAGCCCCCTTCCGCATCCTCTCCGCAGCCGCAGCCGTACTCCTGTGCGCCTGCACCTGCGCCTCCGCCGCCGACGTGGCCGGGTCCGTCCGCAAAATGCAGGAGACCTACGCCCGGATCGACGGCTTCCGCTCCGAGTTCACGCAGAAGCTCCTCCAGCGCGACAGCGGCGTGACGGAAACAAGGACCGGCACCATCCTCTTTAAGAAACCGCTTCTCGTCCGCTGGGAGACGAAGGCCCCCCACTCCGAGATGCTCATGGTCACGGAGAACGAGGTCTGGAACTACCTTGCCGATGAGGAGCTCGCCTACCGGTACCCCCGGGAAGTGGCGGAGGATTCCAGATCGCTCATCCAGGTCATCACGGGCCAGAGCTCCCTTGACCGTGATTTCGACCTCGAGGAGACCCGGGATCCGGCCGACGGCAGGCTCATCCATCTGATGCTCTACCCCAAGGACCCCACGACGGAGCTTACCGAGGCCCAGCTCTGGATCGACCCCGACACCTCGCTCATCAGGCGGGTCTCCGTGATGGACTTCTACGGCAACCTCAACACCGTCGAGCTCAGCGGACTGAAGACAGGAGCGGCCGCATCGGCATCCGACTTCAGGTTCACTCCGCCCAAGGGGACGGAGGTCGAGGACCATGTCGGGAAGAAGCCGCCTGAAAAGCGCCCCCTTTCCAACTGAATTTCTTTTCTGGACTTGCACATCTTTTTAGGATAAGTACCCCTCCACATGGAACAGCAGCACGGCATACTCGTACTGGACAAGCCGGGAGGAATAACTTCCGCGCACTGTCTTTCGCGCATCAAACGACTGGGGCAGAAGAAGATCGGCCACGCCGGCACCCTCGACCCCATGGCGACGGGCGTACTCCTCGTACTGCTCGGCAATGCGACGAAGCTCTCGGGCTACCTCCTCGAAGGCGGTGTCAAGACCTATGCCGGAACGCTCAGACTCGGCGTCACTACCGACACGTGGGATGCCGAAGGTTCCATCATCGCCGAAACGCCCCTTTCCGAATCGGACCTTCTTCCCGGGTCCCCTCTCGAGCAGGCGGTCAGGGCCGACATAGCCGGATGGCTCTCCATCACCGAGCAGCCGGTGCCGCCCTACTCTGCGGCGAAGCACAACGGGCAGCCACTCTACAAGCTGGCCCGTGCAGGCATGGAAGTGCCTGAGAAAGTGAAGAAACTCAAAATTTCGTACGCCGATGTCCAATGGGTGGGCATGCCCGACGTACGATTCCGGGTAACGTGCAGTTCCGGTTCCTACATACGGTCCCTGGCCCACAGCTTGGGGATTCGACTTGGGTGCGGAGCCATGCTCACGGAACTGACCCGGGAATACAGCCACCCGTTCGGACTGGATGTCTCACACACGCTTGACGACATCCTCGCCGAGCCCGAAAAACTTGCCGACCGGGTGATGCCGATCAGCGCCGCGCTGCCGGGATGGAAGGCCATAGCCGTCCATGGAAGGCAGACCGCAGACCTGAAGAACGGCATTCCCGTTCCCCACTCGCCGGAATACGGAGAATTCCTCCCCGGCGACCGTGCCCTCATCACCGATGAGGCGGGCGAGCCTCTGGCTCTCGCAGAAGCCCGTTTCGACAGGCGCCAGCAGCCTGTCTGGGCCGTCCTTCGGGGACTTTTTACCCGCTAACCTCCGGCTGAAGCCGGAGAGGAGGATACCGCTGTGGCTATGGATTCCGCTATGAAGCAGGCTGTTATCGCCCAGTACGCCAAGCACGAAGGCGATACCGGCTCCGCTGAAGTTCAGATCGCCCTTCTCACCGCCCGCATCAACGGCCTCGCCGACCACTTCAAGGCCAACAAGAAGGACTTCCATTCCCGCACCGGCCTGCTCAAGCTCGTCGGTCAGCGCCGCAAGCTTCTGAACTACCTCAAGAACACCGACATCCAGGGCTACCGCTCCCTGATCGAAAAGCTCGGTCTCCGCAAGTAGTTCCCTTACTTCGGCACGCAAAGGGGAGCAGGGTGAACCTGCTCCCCTTCCTGCGCTTTAAACATCCAAACCATAAAACGCGAGGAAGGAGCATCCGTGCAAAGCCGCGAGCCTGTGGTTCGCGTTTTTCCGCGGAGTCTCCTTCCGGGAGACAAAGACATGGGTCTTTTGGACAGCAAGAAGGTATCCGCCACCGTCGGCGGCAAGGAAATCATTCTGGAAACGGGCCGCGTCGCCCGCCAGGCGAACGGCGCCATCTGGGTGCAGTGCGGCGGAACCGTCGCCCTCGTCACCGTGTGCGAGGCCGTTCTCGAAACCCCCAAGGACTTCTTCCCCCTCACCGTGGAATACGCCGAGAGGATGTACGCCGCAGGCCGCATCCCCGGCAACTTCTTCCGCAGGGAGATCGGACGCCCCAGCGACCATGAGACGCTTGTGGCCCGCCTCATCGACCGCCCGATCCGCCCCCTCTTCCCCAAGGGCTACGGCAACGAGGTCCAGGTCCTCGCCACCGTCATCTCCGCCGACGGCGTGAACGACCCCGACGTGCTCTGCATCACCGCCGCCTCGGCCGCCACCTGCATCTCCAGCATCCCCTTCGCGGGCCCCGTGGCCGGTGCGCGCCTCGGCCGCGTCGACGGCCAGTTCGTGCTGAACCCCACCAGTGAGGAGCTCGCCCGCTCCGACATGGACATCGTGCTCGCCGCTTCCCGCGACGCCGTCGTCATGGTCGAAGGCGAGGCCAAGCTCATCAGCGAGCAGGACTTCATCGACGGCCTCAACTGGGCCCACAAGGCCATCCAGCCCCTCATCGACGCCCAGGAGGAGCTCATCCGCCTCGCCGGCAAGGAAAAGGCCGTCTTCGTGCCCAAGCAGGACGACCCCGAGCTCTTCGCCTATGTCGAGGACCTCGCCGTCAGGTCCGGCATGGAAGATGCCCTCCGCACCAGCGACAAGCTCCTCCGCAAGGACGCCCGCAAGGCCGTGAAGGACAAGGTCAAGGCCCTCATGGCCGAAGATGAGCGCTATGCCGGCGATCCCGCCGCCCAAGCAGCCATCGGCGAGGTGCTCGAGCACCTCGAGAAGAAGCTCGTGCGCCAGCGCGTGGTCAAGGAAGGCACCCGCATCGACGGCCGCGACACCAAAACCGTCCGTCCCATCGAGATCGAGCCCTCCGTCCTGCCCCGCGCCCACGGCTCCGCCATCTTCGCCCGCGGCGAGACCAAGACCATAGCCGTCACGACCCTGGGCAGCACCTCCGACGAGCAGAAGGTCGACACCCTCAGCGGTGACGAAAGCAAGCGCTTCATGCTGCACTACAACTTCCCGCCCTTCACCGTGGGTGAAGTGAAGTCCGTGCGCATCTCCCGCCGCGAGATCGGCCACGGCCACCTGGCCGAACGAGCCCTCAAGGCCGTCCTTCCCGACGGGGAAAGCTTCCCCTACACCATCCGCGTCGTCTCCGACACCGTCGAATCCAACGGCTCCTCCTCCATGGCCGCCGTCTGCGGCGGCTGCCTCTCCCTCATGGATGCAGGCGTTCCGATCTCCGCCCCCGTGGCGGGCGTCGCCATGGGCCTCATCAAGGACGGCGACGTCTACACCGTACTGACCGACATCCTCGGCGACGAGGACGCCCTCGGCGACATGGACTTCAAGATCGCCGGCACCGCCGACGGCATCAGCGCCATCCAGATGGACATCAAGATCAACGGCCTGCCCACCGAGGTCATGGCCCGCGCCCTTGAGCAGGCCCGTGTGGCCCGCCTGCACATCCTCGATGTGATGGCCAAGGCCCTGCCCGCCGTCCGCAGCGAGCTCTCCCCCTATGCCCCCCAGCATGAGGAGGTCTTCGTCAATCCCGAGATCATCCGCATGATCATCGGCCCCGGCGGAAAGAACATCAAGTCCATCACCTCGGCCACCGGCGCTTCCATCGACATCGAGGATTCCGGCCGCATCACCATCTTCGCCACCTCGAAGGAATCCATGCAGGCCGCCAAGGAAATGGTGCTCTACTACGACCAGCACGCCGAGCTCGGAAAGAACTACAACGGCAAGGTCAAGCGCATCCTCGAAATCGGCGCCATCGTCGAGATCCTCCCCAACCTCGAGGCTCTCGTCCACATCTCCCAGCTCGACACCAACCGCGTCGAGAAGACCGAAGACGTCGCCCACCTCGGCGAGGACATGACCGTCAAGGTCATCGAGATCAACGGCGACCGCATCCGCGCGAGCCGCAAGGCCGTCATCCTCGAAGCCCAGGGCGTCGAATGGAAGCCCGAGGACACCGCCCGCCCCGCCCGCCGCGAACCCCGCGACGGTGACAGGCGCGAGCGCGGAGACCGCGGTGAACGCCGCGGAGACCGTCGCGATTCCCATGGCGACCGCCCCCGCCGCGAGCGCAGGGAAGACTAGGCAGGACTGACAATCCGCGGGGAGCATGGCTCCCCGCCCCGTGAAAAGCAGAGGCACCGGCTCGGCCGGTGCCTCTGCTTTTCACATAAAGCCGTGGAACCCCGACTCCACGCCCATCGGAACACGGAACCCCTGTTCCATCCGGGACGGATGCCTCCGTGCCGATACGGAACGTCTCCCAAAGCCGCCCCGGAGCGGCCCCCATTATCGGAATCGGAACCGCGGCGGCGCTACATCGTCCTCGACAGCTCCCAGATCGTCACGGGCACGGGAACCTCCTGCGGGGTGAGGGGAGAGACGGGAAGGCTGCATATCCTCCTGTAGGAAAGGTGATGCGCGGGGAGCACATCGAGAAGGGAACGGAATATCTCGCGCCCCGGTTCCGCAAGCCATGCCCTGCCCTCCGGCTTCAGCATGGTCCGTATGAATTCGGCCACCGGATCGGCAAACGAGGTCTCGTACATCACGTCCCCCGCCCAGATACGGTCGAAGCTCCCGGGAGCGAGCGTGGGGGCCCGCCAGTCCTCCACACGCCATTCGACGCCTTCTATGCCGTTGGCCTCGGCATTCAGCCGGGCGTACTCCACGGCCTCGGGCTCATAGTCCATGCCCGTCACATCCGCGCCGAACCAACGCCCCATAAGCGCCGTGAACCCCAGCCCGCAGCCCATGTCGAGGCATTTCCTTCCGCGGATGTCGTCCTCCATCTCGGCTATCCAGCCCGCAAGCGCAAGCGAGGAGGGCCATACCTCGTTCCAGTAGGGAAGACGCTCCTCTCCGCCGGCGTCCGTGCCCATGGATTCCCAGAGCCTGTCCATGTCGGCGCGGCGTATATGCCACATCCTTCCGCATGACTGGAAGACACGGTCGAACGGGGAGAAGCTCCTCTCCCTTATGAATGCCTCAAGTTCCGAGTCGTGCTGCGCAATCGTGTCCATAGCGTTCCGCCTCCTGGCTCCGGCATCCATGGCCGGCCTGTTGTCGCCGCAGTACCGTATGCGGTCGGTCGAGCATATCGGCGATAGATGCCGTTGACAAGCATCCTCTCCGCACCGGGGCACATCCAAAAGACTTGCCGTCGCCTTCCTTTGCGGATAGTATTGCACACCATTACGCTGTTCAACGGCCCAGGCGCGCTGATGCGCCTGCGTACTCCGGGGCGTCGGCTTCCAACCCTGCCCCGCAAGCCCGTGTGCGCCGCCGACGCGCCGCGTTTCGCAAAAAAGCAGGTTTGACATGGACAATAGGGGCGAGGATAGAAAGGATTTCGCCGGAAGGCGCTCTTTCCGCAACGACGAAGGCGGCCGCGGCGAACGCCGCGGTGACGACGGCAACTTCAGACCCCGCCGCTTCGACCGCGAAGACGGCGAGCGCAGGGACTTCAGGAAGGACGGCTTCCGTCCCCGTGACGGACGCGGCAGCCGCGACCGCGCTCTCGGAACCATCATGGACATCGACGGCGACATCATGCACCTCGTCATGCGCCGCGCCCAGATGGTCGCGCGCCTCCGCCGCTCCGGCAAGCTCGCTCCCGAAACGGAGAAGAAGCTCCGCACCGCATGGGAGGACAAGGCCGCCCGCCTCGGCCGCGACACCCGCATCAGCCGCGACCTCTTCGTCCTTCTCCAGACCATAGAGCCCCTGAGCAAAGTCGAGGAGGAGCAGGCCTACTACAACCTCTCCCCCCGCACCGAGCCTGTGGAGATCAGCATTCCCGCCCCCTCGGACACCGTGGCCTCCCGCCTCTGGCTCTCCGTCGCCGCGGCATCCGGCCAGGTCTCCACGCTGAAGCGCGTCCCCCTCACCGATGACGTCGTATCCTGCATCAAGTCCCTGAACACGCTCGGCGGCCAGCTCTGGTGGGAAGACAACGGCGACGTGCAGCACAGGGGCGGCACCGGATTCCCCCGCAACCTCGACAAGGTCATCCACGTAGGCGGAAGCGAGCTCAACCTCTGGCTCGCCATAGCCTTCTGCGCCGGCATGCCCTGCCGCCTGAAGATCACGGGCGACGGCGCCCTCCGTACGCTCGACCTCGGCTCCGTCCGCAGGTTCCTGCCCCAGCTCGGCATCAGGATGACGAACGTCATCCCCGCCCAGGACGGGCTCCCCGTACGCATCGAATGCTCCGGCATGCTCCCCGACGCCATAGAGCTTCCCGAAGACCTCCCCGCCGACTTCAGGGCGGCCCTCCTTCTCGCCTCCCCCTTCTGGGAATCCGAATGCCGCCTCTCCTTCCCCGGGAAGGCCCCCGTCCTTCTGTCCGCCGTCGAGGGCATCCTCACCGCATGCGGGCTCGAGGTCAGGCACGAAGGCGACTCCGTCTACGCCGTGAAGGGCGCCCTGCAGGTTCCGGAAACCCCTTCCGTCGCCATGGACGCCTCGGTAGCGGCTTCCATCCTCATGCTTCCCGGCTTCAACGGCGGCAGGGCCGAGCTTGAAGGCCTCTGGGGCACCGGCCGCGCCCAGGCGCTCGCCGAGAAGATGCTCCGCGGAGCAGGCCTCAACGTGAACTACGGAAAGGGCTCCGTCGTCTGCACGGGCAAGGAGCGCGAGACCGCAGCTCCCGCCCCCGAGATCATGGCCGGCATCCTTGCCGAGGCTCCCGAGCTTCTCCCCCTCGCCTGTGTGATCATGGCCGCCGCCGTCCTTGAAGGCACGAAGGCCTCCCTCCCCGACACCCTTGACGGCGAGGATAGGCATACCGCCACCGTGTTCCTCTCCCGCTGCGGCATCGAGGAGAGCGACGGCGAGCTCGTGAAGAGCGAGCGCGACGTCACGGGATCGTGGGTGGCGCCTTCCGCCCAGTGGGCCATGGCCTTCGCCCTGAGCGCGTTCCTCCGCCCCAACCAGCATCTCTCGAACCCCGGCGTGCTTTCGGGCCTCTTCCCCTCTTTCTGGAACATGTACAACACGCTGCCCCGCCCCGAGCTCAGCAGGCGCAGGGCCGCTCAGGAGACCGAAGATGCGAAACCGGCCAGAAGACGCGTCATCGCCCACGGAGTCTATGGAGAGCTTCCTCCTGAACCCGCTTCCGACGAGGATTGAGGATCTGGAACGGCAGATAGCCGTCATCGACGAAGAGCAGAAACGGTGCACGGCCGCCATCCGCGACCTTATGGACCGCGAGGATATCGGGCGCGGCATCGTCTTCCCCATGGAGATACACGAGCTCCATCAGAGGAAGAACATGCTTGAGACGCATAAGCAGTACCGAAGGGTCCGCATCAACCGGCTCAGGCTCGGAAGAGGCGCCCTGTAGCCGACCGAAGGGGGAAGGCCCGTCCTTCCCCCTTCTTTCAGAGAGGTTTCCATGAGCCAAGAACACCAGTGCCGCAAATGCGGCACCTGCTGCCGCAAGGGAGGTCCGGCCCTTCACCGCCAGGACGCCCCCCTTCTCACCTCGGGCGTCCTGCAGCTCCAGGACCTGTGCACCCTCCGCTCGGGCGAGCTCGTCCGCGACGCGTCCAACGACGCGGTCGTCCCCCTTCCTGAGGAGATCGTCAAGATCGCGGCCCCCTTCGGGTCACGCCCCGATGACTGGACCTGCCGCTTCCTCACGGAGGACAGCCGCTGCTTCATCCATGAGACGTCTCCCGCCGAATGCCGCGCCCTTTTCTGCGACGACCCCAGGGGGCTGATCGAGATGCATGATGAGGACAGGCTCGACCGCAGGGCCATCCTCGAGCTCCTCAGAGCCCCCGCCTGGCTGACCGACTCCGTAGAGGCCCATGAGTCGCGCTGCAACTACGCCGCCCTCATCGAGCTCGCCTCCCACCTCGAGAAGCACGAAGCCGCCCGAAGGGCGCTTGTGGAGGTCGTCGAATACGACAGGGCCTTCCGCGAGATCATGATGGAAAAAGGCGGCGTACGGCCGGAAATGCTCGACTTCCTGTTCGGACGGCCCCTGATGCACACCGTCATCATGTTCGGCATCGACGCCCGGACGAACGCCGACGGCAGCATCACCCTCGTGCAGACGACGCGGGCCACCATCTCAAGGCCCGAGCAGGAAGCCCCGAGGCTCATACTCCCCTCTGATTTCCAGAAGGCCCCCTCGGGAAAGATCATTATTTAGGGAAGCGCTGAAAACGCGCTTCCTTAGGAAAGCCGCCGATATCGGCAGATTCGGGCATGGAGCTGGCGCATTCCGCGAATACGTCAGCCGTTCTACAGGACCACAGATACCGGGAACAGGTGCAGGAAATGATTATCGTCACGGGCGGAGCCGGCCTCATCGGCGCCAATATGATCTGGGAGCTCAACCGGAACGGCATCGACGACATCCTCGTCGTCGACAACCTCGCTTCCACGGAGAAATGGAAGAACCTCTCCCATCTGCGCTACAGCAACTACATGCACCGCAGCAAGTTCATCGAGCAGCTCCGCTCCGGCATGAAGCTGGAGGGCGTGGAGGCGGTCATCCACATGGGCGCCTGCTCCTCCACGACCGAGAGGGACGCCGACTTCCTCATGGAGAACAACTTCAACTACACCAAGGAAGTCTGCCTTGCCGCCCTGGAGGCCGGCGCCCGCTTCATCACGGCGAGCAGCGCCGCGACCTACGGCGACGGCAGCCTCGGGTTCTCCGACGACCTTGAGCTCATGCCGAAGCTCGTCCCCCTCAACATGTACGGCTACTCAAAGAAGCTCTTCGACCTCTGGTGCCAGCGCAACGGGCTTCTCAACCAGGTCGTCAACCTCAAGTTCTTCAATGTCTACGGCCCCGACGAATACCACAAGGGGAACATGATGAGCATGGTCTGCCGCGCCGTCCCCCAGGTCAGGGAAAAAGGGAAGATCCGCCTTTTCCGTTCCGACACGCCCCTGTACGGAGACGGCGAGTTCCTGCGCGACTTCGTCTACTCCAAGGACTGCGCCGCCCTCATGCACTGGTTCATGAAGAACCCCTCGTGCAACGGCATATTCAACGTGGGCACCGGCCATGCCAGGACCTGGAACGACCTCGCCCGCTCGGTCTTCTC
The DNA here is from genome assembly GCA_024404335.1 of Mailhella sp. Lineage (GTDB taxonomy): Bacteria > Desulfobacterota > Desulfovibrionia > Desulfovibrionales > Desulfovibrionaceae > Mailhella. Next base: position 5,054 of record JAKSQA010000003.1, on the reverse strand, counting down.
AGCCATGGACCTCGAGCCGAACATCGAATACTTCGATATGCCCGACCACCTCAAAGGCAAGTACCAGTACTTCACCGAAGCCGACATGTCCTGGATGGAAAGGGAACACTGCGACGTCAGGTTCCACACGCTTGAGGAAGGCACCGACGACTACGTCCGCAACTACCTCACGAAGGACGACCCCTACCTCTGCTCACTGTAGCACATATATCGCCCATATAGTGCAATGCGGGAGGAACCTATAGGTTCCTCCCGCATTTCCGTCTTCGTTTCCGGCAGCCCGGAAGAACTACATCTCCACCGCCTCGAAGACGGCCCGGATGCTTTTCTTCGTGCGCAGCTCGAGGCGGGAACCGGAAATCGCCCATCCGTCGACCTTGGGCAGCACGGCCATGAGGCTCCGGGCCGGATCGTCATCACCGGGGCACACCATCAGCGTGGCCCTGCCCGGCTTGAACGTGATCGCGCCGCCGTCGCTGCGCCATTCAAGGAAAAAGTTGTTGCATCCGTCGGAGCCGACGGCCCTGCCCCGCGGATTCAGGATGATATGGGGGTCCGGCCGCCCTTCCTGCCGGCCGACACGCCTTCCGTCGATCTCCCTGAGGCGCCAGTAGGTTCCCCCGAGGGATACGGATGCGTAGTTCTCCACAGAGCAGACGCCGCCCCTGTCGAGCATGACAACTCCGGCGACATTGATGCCGTCGTCACCGATGCTGCCTTCCACGGTCACCGAGGCATGCTTCGCGGAGCCGAGTATGCCGTTCAGATCGCGGTATCCAGCCCCCGATGGAACGACCTCAAGGTCACGCAGGGAATTGCATTCCGTGAAGACGGGCCTTCCCGCCTTCGAGGATATCTCGCCCTCTATGAGGAAGCTGTCCTTCGGCCAGGGGATGGAGTCGCTCCTCTTCATCCTCACGCCCCGGGAGGAAAGCCCCGACAGGAAGAGTCCGCCCCCGGCGGTCCGTGCCGCTGCCAGCGGCTTGAGTGATCCCCTCGTGATCTCGATCGTCCGGCCGTGGTTCGTCTCCATCCACGACCCGGCGTACTGGGTGCTGCTGCCGCTGTCGGTCAGCAGGGCGAAGCCGCCCCGCTCAAGATACAGGCGCACGAGCGAGCGGGGCCCGTAGCCCTTCATGACGCCTTCGAACCGGGCGGGAGGGGCCAGGGGGGGCATGGGCATATCATCCGGGCCGGCAGGACGGAGCGCCATCACGACGGTATCGGAGGACGGCAGCTCGGTCTTCACGCCGTCGGCGGCAAACACCATGTCGCCGCCTCGGTACTCCGCGGCCTCCGCCGATACGGGTCCCGCCGCCGTCTGCTCGAGATACCAGATGCGGAAATTCAGCGGCTTTCGAGGCTCGGCAGGGGCGGCGGCGGCAGCGGCGGGCAGCGTGGAGTGCCCCCCGTAGAGACGGACGCTTATCATGGAGCTGGGCGGAACGACCATGGTCCCGGGCTCAAGCCTGCCCTCCAGCCTTCCGACCTTCACCCTGCTTCGCTTCCATACGGTCGTCTCGCCCCCTTCGGAAAGCCTCAGCTCTCCTGCCGACTTCCCCCGGACAGCGAACCTCCGCTCCGAGGGCTCCGTGCCGGGAGCCTCGAGTATCCTCAGCGTAAGGCCGCCTTCCGACTCCGCCCATCCGAGGCCCGCGCGGGAGGGCTGCCCCGGCATGCCGAGCGAACCGTCGGAATCAAGACAGTAGATCACCCCGTCCTCATCGGTCCAGGTGCCTTCGAATCCGTCAGGCCAGCCTCCCGCAAGGGAGGCCTCGCGCGGGGCGCATGCGGAAAGGAGCAGGGCGGCCAGCAGTCCGGCCAAACATCCGCGGGATGTCATGGACGGCCTCATGCGAGGGCGACGAGGTCGTACTCGCGCGTTTCGACGATGTCGGCCTCGACGATGGCTCCGGGCTCCACGCCGGGCCCGCTGATATAGGTGACGCCGTCGCCATCAGGCGCCTGGAACCAGGCACGCCCCGTATGGAGCCCCGGCCACTCGTCGGAAGCCGCGTCCACAAGGATCTCCATCCTCTGCCCGGCGTACTGCTCGAGCAGCTCCTCGCTGATGCCGTTCTGGAGCTCCATGAGCGCGTCCTTCCTGGCTTCCTTGACATCCTCGTCGACCTGGTCCGGCATGACGGCGGCTTCGGTCCCTTCCTCGGCCTGGTAGGCGAACACTCCCATGTGATGGAAGCGGTTCCTCTCCACGAAGTCCATGAGTGCCTCGAACTGCTCCTCCGTCTCTCCGGGGAATCCCACCATCATCGTCGTGCGGAGCGCAGCCTCGGGGAAATGCTTCCTGACACGGTCGACCGCCTCCTGCGGATTCCCGGCGAAGGGCCTGCCCAGGCGGCGGAGCACATCGGGATGCGCATGCTGAAGCGGAATATCGAAATACGGCACGAAGGGCTTCCCCGCCTCCTTCAGGAACGAGAGCAGCGAATCCGTCATGCCTGCGGGGTACAGGTACAGCAGGCGCAGGCGCTCGAGGCCCTCGAGCGGGAGCAGGCGCTCCAGAAGATACCGGGGGTCCCTGCCCAGGTCCGTACCCCAGGCCGTCACGTCCTGGGCCACCAGGTCGAGCTCGCGCACGCCTCCCTGCAGCAGCCTCTTCGCTTCGGCGACCAGGCTTTCGGCATCCTCGGAGACATATCCTCCCCTGATCGAGGGAATGGCGCAGAACGAGCAGCTGTGCCGGCACCCCTCGCCGATCTTGAGCCATGCGTAGGAAGGCCCTGTGCTCAGGAGGCGGCCGGAGGGGACATCCCCCTCGATACGGAGGGCCTTCAGAACCATTTCCGGCCATGCGCCGATGTCATCGGTATGGAGCCAGAGGTCGACTTCGGGGATCTCGGCACGCAGGTCGCCGATTCCGTATCTCCCGGGAAGGCATCCGCCGACGGCGAAGAAGGGACGCTTCCCCTCGGGCAGGCCGGCGATCTCGTCGGCCATCTGCAGGACGGTCTGTACGGACTCCTGAACGGCCGGGGCTATGAAGCCGCAGGTGTTGATGAACACGAAGTCCGCATCGGCGGGGTCATCCACGGTAAGGACGGGCCCCAGGGAGCCGAGAAGACGTTCCGTGTCGACGCGGGTCTTGGAGCATCCGAGGCTCCTCGAGTATATTCGAAGCATAGAACCTTCGTAAGCAGGCGGGACTTGCCATGGCGACAGGCCTGCGATACCTCTTTTCTGCCATGGGAACCGCCATTTTGCAAGGAGACCGCATGAAAGCCGGAACCATCATACTCGCCACCCGCAACAAGGGTAAGATCCTCGAGCTCCGCACCACGCTTGCCGGGTTCGGGTTCGATGTCCAGGGAATTCCGGATGATTTTCCCGAAACCGAGGAAAACGGGGCCACCTTTGAGGAGAACGCCCTCATAAAGGCCCGTGCCGCCGCAGAGGCCCTCGGCATGCCTGCCGCCGCCGACGACTCGGGCCTCGAGGTCGACGCCCTGGGCGGCGCCCCCGGAGTCCTCTCCGCCCGCTACAGCGACGACATGCCCGCCGTCGAGGGCGAAAGCAAAGACGAGCGGAACAACCGCAAGCTCCTTGAGCAGCTTGCCGACGTGCCTGACGGAAGCCGCTCCGCACGATTCCGCTGCTGCATGGCCCTCGTCTGGCCCGGCGACGAATTTCCTCCCATAGTGTCCTCCGGCGCATGGGAGGGCAGCATACTCCGCGCCCCGAGGGGGACGAACGGCTTCGGATACGACCCCCTCTTCCTCGACCCCGAAAGCGGGCTCACCGGCGCGGAGCTCACCCGCGAGCAGAAGAACGGCCGAAGCCACCGCGGCCAGGCCGTCAGGCTCATGCTTGAGAAGCTCCGTGCCCGTATGGAGGAAGGGAAGGCATAGCCCCGACGGCATCGGGAACCTCCCCGGAGAGAATCAGCAGAAGAAAAGGACGCACCTGGCCGGATGCGTCCTTTTCTCTTGCCCATACGTTCCCCAAAGGCTGGGGAAGCGCTGAAACAAGCGGGCCCCTAGCGGACGAACATCGCATCTCCGTAGGAGAAGAAGCGGTACTCCTCCCTCACCGCCTCGGCATAGGCACCGAGTATGCGCTCCCTCCCGCACAGGGCGGCGACCAGCATGATGAGCGACGACTGGGGCAGATGGAAGTTCGTGATCAGGTGGTCGACCACGCGGAAGGAGTACCCGGGATAGATGAATATGTTCGTCCATCCCTGCCACCCGCCTTCAGGAAGGCTGCCTCCCGTGGCGAGCGCGCACCCTTCCAGCGTCCTGCACGAGGTGGTGCCCACGGCAACGACAGGGCGGCCCTCGGCCTTCGCCTCGCGCACGGCGCGGGCCGTACCCGCAGGTATCTCCACGAACTCGCTGTGCATGGGGTGCTCCCTGATGTCCTCCTCACGCACGGGGCTGAACGTCCCGTAGCCGACATGGAGCGTGACCTCCTCCCAGCCGAATCCGCGCTCCCTGAGCGACGCCCTCAGGGCATCCGTGAAATGCAGCCCCGCCGTAGGGGCCGCCACGCTTCCCTGCTTGTCCTCCCGCGCATAGGTGGTCTGGTACCTCGAGAGGTCGTCGTTCTCCTGGGTCCTCTTGATATACGGGGGCAGCGGCAGACGTCCGACCTCGGTGAGCCGTTCGACCAGTCCGCCACACCACGAAAGCAAAATGGAATGCTTTCCAAAATCCTTTTTCTCCAGGACCTCGGCCGCGATGTGCTCTCCGAACCGAAGGACATCGCCGGGGCGTATGTGCCTTCCCGGGCGGAGCAGGGCCTCCGCGGGGGCCGACTTCCATCCCTGCTCCCCGGGGGCTGCCGCCGCTTCAAGAAGCGGGGCCGGGGTCAGCAGCAGGAGCTCCGCCTTGCCGCCGGTGGGCCTGGTGCCGAACAGCCTGGCGGGGACCACACGGGAGTTGTTCGCCACCAGCAGCGCCCCTTCGGGAAGGAAGTCCCCCGGGCCCGGCCCGCAGGACCGTACTCCCGAAAAGCGGTCGGATCGCCCATTTCGGGAGCGGCGCCTGCTCAGAACCGATTCCTGCCCCTCCGGAGCGTATCTTTCCCCTCCACAA
>JAKSQA010000299.1 GCA_024404335.1 Mailhella sp. | reverse complement strand
ACGTCGAGATCGTGCTCGGCCCCGAGATGCGCTCCACCGGCGAGGTCATGGGCATCGCCCCCACCTTCGACGAGGCCTTCCTCAAGAGCCAGACGGCAGCCAGCCAGCTGCTGCCCAAGTCGGGCACGGTGTTCATCTCGGTCAACGACCGCGACAAGGAGCATATCCTGCCCATCGCCCGCGGCTATGCCGACCTGGGCTTCGACATCGTCGCCACCCGCGGCACGGCGAAGCTCCTCAGGGATGCCGGCCTTGAGGCGGAAGAGGTCCTCAAGGTCTCGGAAGGCCGCCCCAACATCGTCGACATGATAAAGAACGGCAAGATCGCCCTCATCATCAACACCGCCGCAGGCAAACTCACCAACGACGACACGAACGTCATCCGCCAGGCCGCCCTCCAGTACAGTGTTGCCTACACCACCACGCTCACCGGCGCCCGGGCCACGGCCCGCGCCATCCAGCACCAGCAGAACAGCGCGCTGCGCGTGGAATGCATCCAGGACTACTACTCGGCCTCGCCCAAAGGAGAACGCGCATGAAAGCCCTGCTCGCCCTTGAAGACGGATTCACCCTCGAAGGCGAATCCTTCACCGGCCCCATCGAACTGACCGGCGGCGAAGTCGTGTCAAACACCGTCATGATCGGCTACCAGGAAGTCCTCACCGACCCCGCGTACGCCGGCCAGATGGTCTGCATGGCCTACCCAACCATCGGAAGCTACGGCATCTGCCCCGACGACATGGAATCGGACAGAATCCACATGTCGGCCCTCATCATGAAGGAATGCTGCCGCCATCCCTCCAACTGGCGCTCCACGGAAAGCCTCACCGACTTCCTCGTGCGCAACGGCGTGCCGGGCATCGAAGGCATCGACACACGCGCCCTCGCGCTCCATGTGCGCAGGAACGGCGCCATGCGCGCCTGCATCTCCACCTCCATCCTCGACCCTGAGGAGCTCGTGAAGAAGGCGAAGGAGCTCCCCGCCATCGAGACCCGCGACCTCGTCTCCGATGCGGCCCCCGCCGGCATCCGCCGCTGGGATGCCGAAGCCGGCCGCCCCGCTCCCGCCGAGCTCGCCGCCGACGGCTCCTACGCCTGGCCCGCCGGCATGATGAAGATCGCCCTCGTCGACTACGGCACGCGCCGCGGCGTCATCCGCCGCATCGCCGCCATGGGCGCCGAAGTGGTCATCGTGCCTCCGTCCTTCACCTGCGACCAGATGAAGGCCCTCGCCCCCGACGGCGTCTTCCTCGGCTCCGGCCCCGGCACCGCCACGGCCCTGCCCTCCGCAGCCGCCGAAGCCGCGAAGATGGCGGAATGCTTCCCCATCGCGGGCATCGGCCTCGGCTGCCAGATGCTCGGCCTGGCCATGGGCGCAGGAATCGCCAAGCTGAAGGTGGGCCACCACGGCGCGAACTACCCCGTGCAGAACAAGGCCTCCGGCCGTGTCGAGATCACCTCGCAGAACCACGGCTTCCAGGTCCTTCCCTGCGATGCCATGGCCTCCGTACTCATCAGCATGGATGACGGATCCATCGCCGGATTCCGCCATGTCACGAAGCCCATGCTCGCCGCCCAGTACTACCCCGGACAGGCGTTCTACGCCGAGTTCAAGACCATGATCGCAGCCCGGGCCTGATCCGCAGGCACAGGCCAGTAGCTCCAACGGCAGAGCGGCGGTCTCCAAAACCGCATGCTGGGGGTTCGAATC
>JAKSQA010000298.1 GCA_024404335.1 Mailhella sp. | reverse complement strand
GCAGGAAGCCGGCAAAGTCTATTCGCGTCCGCAGCTCGTCGCGGCGATAGCGGGAGCGAAGGCACGGCACTCCACGCTGCTCATCGCAAAGCTCGCCCGTCTTTCACGCCGCGTGGCCTTTCTCTTTAATTTAAAGGATGAGCTTGCGAAGTCGGGCGTCGATGTCGTCGCAGCCGACATGCCCGAAGTCGTGCGCGACACGCTCACCCTCGGCATCTTCGCCACGCTGGCGCAGAAGGAGCGTGAGCTCATCTCCTCGCGCACGAAGGCGGCGCTGCAGGCGCTGAAGGGAAGAGGGAAGAAGCTCGGCAATCCGTCAGGCACCGACACCTCGAAGCCGACGGCGGCTTCCGTCGCATCGCGCGTATCGAGCGCAGATGAATGGACGCTCGCCAACGTGCCCGTCATCGCCGGCCTGCGGAAAAGCGGCATGACCTACGCTGCCGTCGCCGACATCCTCAACAGGCAGGGCATACGCACAAGGAAGGGCTGCCGCTGGACTCCGTGCGCCGTGCGCCGGACATTCCTGCGGGCGTCGGCGCTGGAGGAGCAGGGGAAGCCGGCTTAGCCGGGAAGAGTCCGTCCGGGATGGCGAGATGCGCGGATTCCAGGGGCGGCACGCCTCTTTCCATGCAAGCATCTCTCGGGTATTCTCCGCAGCGCGGGACCACAGCGGGCTTTCCGCCATGCCTTGCGGCCGCGCTTCCGCTCTACCGAAGGTTTGCCATGACATCATTTTTCGCTTTTTTGAAGCAGTGGACACTTGTCATCGCCCTGGCTGCGGGCATGCTCGGGCATGGGTTCTTTTCCCAGTTCGCCTGGACGGCGACGCCGCTCCTCATGGCCATGCTCTTCCTGACCTTCACCAGGCTTTCCCCCCGGGAGCTGCGGTTCCATCCGCTGCACGGCGTCCTGCTGGCGATACAGGTCGCCGGCACGCTGGCGTCGTGGTTCCTGCTGAGCCCTGTCGACCGCCTGATCGCGCAGGAGGCGCGCCTGTGCTTCTTCATCCCCACGGCCACGGCGGCGGCCACGATATGCAGCATGCTCGGCGGCAATATGGGCTTTCTGGTGACCTACACCTTCCTGAGCAGCTTCGCCATCGTCGCCGCAGCGCCGCTCGTCATCCCCGTCATATCCTCGGCGCAGGCGGGCATTCCGTTCCTTGAGTCCGCGATGGGCGTCTTCTCAAGGATCGCCCCCACCATGCTGCTGCCGCTGGCCGCCGCCTGGGGCCTGCGGTTCATGCTGCCGCGGGCCCATGACTTCGTCCGGCGGCACAGCGGGCTTTCCTACTATCTGTGGGCCGCGATGCTGCTCGTGCTCATAGGCACGGCCTTCGAGACGCTTCTCTCCCCCGGGGAGCATGACCGGCTGAGGGAGCTTGCCGGGGCTGCGACCGGCGCTGCCGTGTGCATATTCGGGTTCGCAGTCGGAAGGCGCCTCGGCACGATATGGAACATGCCCATTGCGGCGGGGCAGGGGCTCGCCCAGAAGAATCTTCTTCTGGGAATGTGGATCACCGTCACCTACATGGATACCGGCGTACTCGTATGCCTGGCATTCTATTCTGTTTTCCAGAATGTGTTCAACGCATTCCAGCTGTGGCGGCATGCTCGGCAGGCGCAGCGCATCCATCGCCGGTCTTCCGGCGATCCCGCGTAGCCATGCACCGCCGCGATGGCACGGAGAAGGACTTTCCATGAAGCTGCCCGAAG
>JAKSQA010000297.1 GCA_024404335.1 Mailhella sp. | reverse complement strand
CGCGGAGTCCGCGGAGACCTCCCGCCTCGACCTCCTCGCCTCAGGCGCCCTCACCGTCGAGGCACCCCGCCGTGCGGACTTCCCCTGCCGCGCCCTGGCGTGCCGGGCCTACGCCGAAGGCCGCACCGTGGAGCTCAACGCGGCCAATGAGGTCGCCGTCGCCCGCTTCCTGGAAGGCGGCATCCGCTTCACCGACATCCCCGTGCTCGTACGCGCGGCGCTCGAGCATGCCTCCGCCCCTGTCGACTTCACGCTCGACGGCTCCGACATCCATACCTCCGTCGAACGTATCCTCAACGAAATCGAAAAACTGGATGCCTCGGTCCGTTCCGAAACCGCGGCGATCCTCCCCGAGTAGCCTCCCCCATGCAGTCGATCCTCAACATGCTATCCTACTGGGACTCGGCCCTTGCCGTAGTCCTCGTGTTCGGCGGGCTCATCTTCTTCCATGAGCTCGTCCTCTTCATCTCCTTCCGCGTCTTCTAGGTCTGCGTCATCGCCTTCTCCATCGGCATGGGGCCCAAGATATTCGGCATCAGGAAGGGCAAGACGGAATACCGCATCTCCCTCCTGCCCATAGGCGGCTTCGTCTCCGGCGTGGGCGAATACGACGACGAGGTCGAGAGTCTCGGCTTCACGCAGGAGGAGGCCGTCACGAACCGCCCCGCCTGGCAGCGGCTCATCATCGCATTCGCCGGCCCCTTCATGAACCTCCTCATCGCATGGCTCATCTACTGGGGCGTCACGGTCTCCTCAGGCCTTGCCGTATCGCTTCCCCAGGTAGGCGCCGTCATCGAAGGCAGCGCCGCCATGGAGGCCGGCATCGCCCCCGGCGACATGATCACCTCCATCGACGGCATCAGGGCCGACAGCTGGAACATCGTCCCCGAGACCGTCGGCGCCTCCGACGGGCGCCCGCTGAAGGTCGTCGTCGACCGCGCCGGAACCCAGATGGAATTCACCATGACGCCCCGCCGGAGCACCCGCACGAACATCTTCGGCGAAGAGGAGGTCGCCTGGCTCATCGGCGTCCAGGCTTCCGGCGCCGTGCGCTATGAGCGCAGGGGATTCTTCGAATCCGCGGCCATAGGCCTGCGGCAGACATGGAACATGATCGACGTCACCATCACCAGCGTGAAGAAGATGATCACGGGAGCCGTAGCCTCCGAACAGGTTGGCGGCCCCATACTCATCGCCCAGATGCTCGGCAGCCAGGCGAAGGTCGGCCTCGTCCCCCTCATGCTCCTGGCGGCCCTCATCAGCGTCAACCTCGGCCTGCTCAACCTCTTCCCCATCCCCGTGCTCGACGGCGGCGCCATCCTCTTCTGCCTCATCGAAATGGCCATACGCAGGCCCGTTCCCGAAAAGGTCCAGGAATGGTCCATGAAGATCGGCGCCGGCCTCCTCATCGGCCTCATGGTCTTCGCAACCTTCAACGACGTCATGCGCTGGATCAGGTGACACGATGGATAGACTCACGCTTGTCATCAACACCGCGGAAAAGCATGTCCAGTTCGTCCTTGCCGAGGGCGGCGTATCCGTATGCAGCCAGACATGGCTGGCCCGGCAGGGCGGTACGGAGATACTCGTCCCCGCCATACGCGACGCACTGAAAAAGACAGGGCACGCCTTCGGCGACCTAGCCCGCATCGCCTGCACGGCCGGCCCGGGCAACTTCACAGGCCTCCGCATCGGCATCACCACCGCCTCCGGGCTCGCGAGGGCCACG
>JAKSQA010000296.1 GCA_024404335.1 Mailhella sp. | reverse complement strand
TGTGCTTCGAGACCACCCACCAGCCCGTGGACTGGGAGGGCATCATCCCCGCGCTCATGAATAAGAAGATCAGCATGGTCTGCTCCGGCATGAGCATCTCGCCCGAGCGCGCCGCCGTGGTCGCCTTCTCCGACCCCTACTGGACCATCCAGAAGGTCATCATCGTGCCCGCCGCCTCCGCCCTCACCGCCGACCAGGTCATGAAGGGCGACTTCAAGCTCGGCGTGCAGCGCGGCACCAACGAGCATGAGTACCTCGAGGAGAAGAAGAGCGCCGACAAGCTGAAGTTCGACCTCCGCTTCTACGACTCCTCCCCCCTCGCCGTCGAAGACCTCCTCAACGGCCGCATCGACGCCATCGCCATGGACAGCGCCCCCGCCAAGGACGCCATCAGCAAGGGCAAGCCCGTCAAGATCTGCGGCACCTTCGCTCCCGACGACGTCTTCGGCGTTGCCATCCGCAAGGATGACAAGGAGCTCCTCCGCCTCGTCAACGAAGGCTACAGGAAGCTGATGGCCGATCCGTACTGGAAGGAACTCCAGGCCAAGTACTTCAAGTAAACCGCCAGCCCGAAGCGGAAGGCCGCCGGCCTTCCGCTTCTTCAGCATCAGGAACGCGCGTGCACACACTCTCCACCATATTCGAGGCCCTGCCGTACATTCTCGAGGGCACGGCCGTGACCCTCGTCCTCGTGCTCGGGGCCCTGTTCACAGGCTTCCTGCTCGGCGTGCCCATGGCCGTCGCCCGGGGCTATGCCCCGCGCCCCTTCAAGTGGCTCGTGGCCGCATACGTCTGGTTCTTCCGCGGCGTGCCGGTCCTCCTGCTGCTCTTCCTCTTCTACTACGGCCTCTTCGGGCTCATCGGGCTCGACATAGGCACCATCGGAGCATCGTGCGTCGTGCTCGGCATGACGAGCGCCGCGTACCAGTCGCAGATATTCCGCGGATCCATCCAGTCGCTTCCGGCAGGCCAGATGAAGGCGGGCCGGGCCCTTGGCATGACCGACATCCAGACGATCCGCACCATCATCCTCCCCCAGGCGCTCCGCCTCTCCATCCCCGGCTGGTCCAACGAGTACTCCATCCTCCTCAAGGACTCGGCCATGTGCTTCGCCCTCGGCACGCCCGAAATCATGGCGAGGACGCATTTCGTCGCCTCACGCACCTACGAGCATCTGCCCCTCTACATCACGGCCGGGCTCATCTATTTCGCCATCACCATGGCCGGCGTCGCATTCCTCAGGCACGTCGAGCGCAAGACACGCATCCCCGGCTACAACGCCGCCGGCATGTGACAGGAGTCACGGCATGAACACGAACGACCAGCCCATCCTGCAGGCCTCGCACTTCAGCAACTGGCTCTCCGGCCGCAAGATCCTCGACGACTGCTCCATCAGCATGCACCCCGGCGACGTCAAGGTGCTCATAGGCCCCTCGGGCGCCGGCAAGAGCACCTTCCTCCAGTGCATCAACTGCCTCATCGAGCCCGATGAGGGCGAGCTGATGCTCGGCAGCAGGAGGATCGACCTTAAGAACAGCCGCGAGCTCTGCGAACTCCGCCAGCATGTCGGCATGATCTTCCAGGACTTCAACCTGTTCGACCACCTCTCCGCCGAAGACAACGTGGCCCTCGCCCTGCGCAAGGTGCGCGGCATGAGCAGGAGCGACGCCCTCGAAAGGGCTCGCACCGAGCTCGCCCGCGTGGGCCTCGCCGACAAGCCCGGCCGCTTCCCCGCCCAGC
>JAKSQA010000295.1 GCA_024404335.1 Mailhella sp. | reverse complement strand
GCACTCGTCAAGTCCGGCGGCAGTCAGTACGTCTCCTCCGGCGGCATGGCATCCGCCACCACAGTCAGCAGCGGTGGCCCCATGGACACATCAAGGCCGGCACCGTGCATTACGCGGAGCACGGGGGAGTGACATCCCTCCGCGAAAGCGGCCGGCGTTACAATTTGTTACTGCCATGCAGGCGACAGAAGAAGACGTTTCATCGTATTCTCAGAAGTCGGTACGGGAGGTGCCCTATGGATGAAAGGCTTGAAGATACGGCTGAAGCGGAAGATCAGCTCCATGCAGAGGAAGGGGACAGGCCGGCCCCCTCATGCTCCCGTGAAGGGAGCGTGTCCACGCCGTTCTCTGACGGCCGCACCATGTTCTTCTGGGCTGCAATGACGGCTGCGCTTCTTCTCCTGGTACAGCTTGCAGTCATGCTTGACGAGCGCTATCTTCAGGCGTTTGCGGAATGCTGAGCACATTATTTCCGAGGAAGAGGAGCCATGCCTGAACTGCTGATGATCGATGACGACAGGGAACTCTGCCTGATGCTCGGGGAATACTTTGCCGTACAGGGTATGGGGTTCTCCTTCGCCTGCGACGGACGGGAAGGTCTTAAGGCAGTCAGAGAAGATAAGCCCGACCTCGTCATACTCGACATCATGCTGCCCGGCATGGACGGACACGAAGTGCTCGGTGCGATCCGCAGAGATCAGTGCATCTCTTCCATACCCGTTATCATGCTGACCGCAAGAGGCGAGGACGGCGACCGCATCCGCGGGCTTGACGAAGGAGCCGACGACTATCTTCCCAAGCCGTTCAACCTGAGGGAGCTGCTCTCGCGGATACAGGCCGTGCTTCGGCGGTGCAGACCGGCGGAGTCCTCGGGAACATGCGGCATACGGCTCGATTCGACAGGACTCAGGGCCTGGATCGGCGATGCGCCCATCGCGCTGACAGGGCAGGAGTTCCGCGCATTGAAGGTCCTGCTTGATGCCGCGGGAAGCCCCGTGTCGCGTGACGACCTCAGCATGGCCGTATGCGGCCGCCCGTCGTTCCCCATGACACGTGGCCTCGATATGCAGATGAGCCGCCTGCGCCGCAAGCTCGGCCCGAATCCGGACGGTTCGGAGCGCATCCGCAGCATCCGCGGAGAAGGATATCTTTACGCAGCTTCCGCCACAGAGGAGTCCTGATGCCGTCCCGTTTCGCCGTATTATGGAACCGGCTGCCCGTAAGCCGAAAGATATTCTTTTCGGGAATCATCTTCCTTGCCTGTTTTTCCCTATTCGGCGAGGGGATGGAGCACATGGTGAGCGATACCCTGTACGGCACGGGGCAGATGCTGTCGGACTCCGAGAACATGGTCGTGTGGTTCTGCTGCATCATGTTTTCCGCCTCCATCGGCTGTTCGGTCATCGCCTATGTGATAAAACTGCTTGCCGACGGATTCACCGGGGTGATAAGGCGGCTCGCCTCGGGTGACAGGAAAGCCCGGATTTCAGGAAGGCTCACCGGAAGGATGGATGAGATAGGTCTTGTGGCCAAGGCCTTCAACGGAATGGCCGAGAGACTTGAGCAGGAGGACGAGCGCGAGAAGATGCTTCTTGCCTCCGTTTCCCACGAGCTCCGGTCGCCGCTCACCCGGATGTCGGTGGCGCTTGAACTGCTGAGGATCCAATCCGGCGATTCCCCCCAGGCCGACCGCATAGCTGCGGAGATCGACCGCATGCAGTCCCTGGTGAAGAGCATACTCGACTATTCCAGA
>JAKSQA010000294.1 GCA_024404335.1 Mailhella sp. | reverse complement strand
AAGCACCTGGCCGCCGTCGCCGCGGCCTGCGCCGTCTCCCGCCGCAGCCATGCCCCCGGCGTCTTCCCTCCCGGCAGAAGGGGCATGTCCGGAAGGGCCCTCCGGACCCTTGCGTCGCTGCTGGCGCTTCTGGTCGCAGGGTATGGGCAGATCAGCTCGAACCTCTTCCCCCTGCGCTGGAGCAACGCGTATTTCAGCCCCGACAAGAGCATCGCCGTCATAGCCATCAATCCCGTGCAGAACCTCTTCGACACGAGGAACCAGGGGCGTGCCGTGAAGCCGCGGAAGGAGGATGCGCTGGAGGCGTGGCCCCGAATGGCCGGGTACCTGCGCATTCCCGAAGGGAACGCCCCGCTCGATTTCGTGCGCCGCGTGCCGGCCCGTGCGGACGGCGGCAGGCTCAACGTCGTCATCCTCATCATGGAATCGCTCTGCTGGGAACGCACATCGCTTGCGCCCTCGATGCCCGCAGCAATGGGCCGTGACATCGACCCGACCCCCTTCCTCCGTGAGCTTGCCGCGAAGAGCCTCTACTTCCCGAACTTCTACGCTCCCACGAGGACCACGGCGCGCGCGGTGTTCACCACGATCAGCGGCGTGCCCGACGTCAACCATTCCGGGGGCACCACGTCGCGCAATCCGACGCTGGTGGACCAGAACACGCTTATCAGCGAGTTCACGGGCTACGAGAAATATTACATGATAGGCGGCAACGCCAACTGGGCGAACATCCGCGGGCTCATCCAGTACAATACGGAAGGGCTGCATCTTCTTGAGGAATCCTCGTGGAAGGCTCCGAACACCGATGTGTGGGGCGTGGCCGACGTGCCCATGTTCCGCGAGGCCGTAGATGCGCTGAGCGCCGGCCCCTCGCCCTTCGTCGCCGTCATCCAGTCGGCGTCCTTCCACAGGCCGTACACCATCCCCGAGGACAACGAGGGCTTCGTCATGCCTCCCGACCCTTCGAAGGAGGCCCTTGACTGGTATGGCTACGAGAACCTTGAGGAATTCCGCTCCATGCACCTCGCCGACCATGCGCTGCGCCGCTTCTTCGAGAAGGCGTCGAAGCAACCCTGGTTCGGGAACACGGTGTTCGCGGTCTTCGGCGACCACGGCCTCAACCACGATTCGACGAACATCACGACCGGCGTGCAGGCATGCAACCTCCAGGCATGTGCCGCTGCTCATCTATGCGCCGGGCGGCCAGGTCGCACCCGGTGTCGATCCGAGCCCCCGCATACAGCCCGACGTCCTTGAAACGATGGCGTCGCTTGCCGGCGTAGGCCACCTTGCCAACACGCTGGGGCGCGACCTGCTCGATCCCGGAACGGCCCGCGATGCGGCCGCCTTCATCAGCCAGGAGGACAACATGCGCTTCCTCATCCGCGACGGATACGCCTACGCGATGCGCCCGCAGGGGGATGCCCTCTACAGGCTGGACGAACGCACGCCTGACGGGAAGGCGCACGACCTCAGCGCCGAGGAGCCCGGGCGCGCGGCCTCCATGCGGCGTCAGGCCCTGGATTTCTACCACACCTCGAAGTGGCTTCTCCATAACAACGGCAAGGACGTGCTCGCACGGGCACGGAGGGATCAGGCGGAGCGCTGATGCAGAACGTCACCATACACACCGGCGGATCATGCCTGGGTAACCCCGGAAGCGGGGGCTGGGCCGCCGTGCTCTGCTGCCCAGAGTCCGAGGCGCCCCTCCGGCGGGAGCTGGGCGGGGGATTCCGCCGCACCACCAACAACCGCATGGAGATACTGGC
>JAKSQA010000293.1 GCA_024404335.1 Mailhella sp. | reverse complement strand
TCGAAGCCGCTGCCGGCAACCATCATGATGTGCTTGGCGTGCAGGAGGTCCATGCAGAACTTCTTGTCGTTCGTGATGTTGAACTTCTTCACGTCGAGCTTGGGGAAGACGTAGAAGGCGGCCTTGTTGGGCACGCAGGTGAGGCCGTCGATCTTGGCGATGCCGTCCATGGTGGCCTTGCTCTGTTCGTAGAGGCGGCCGCCGGGGGCGTACATGGCCTTGGTGCTGGCGTCGTCGGCGAGGGCGGCGGGGATGACGAGCTGGGTAAGCGCGTTGCCGCAGAGGCGCATGGCGGTCTGGCGGGTGACGCCCTGGACGAAGCCGTCGAGCACGTCGCGGGGGCCGCTGATGACCATCCAGCCGCAGCGGAAGCCGCAGATGATGTGCGACTTGGAGAGGCCGTTGAAGGTGATCACGGGCATGTCGGGGGCGAGGGCCGCGGTGGAGACGTGCGTCACGCCGGGCATGAGCAGGCGGTCGTAGATTTCGTCGGAGAGGATGACGAGGTCGTTCTCGCGGGCGATCTTGATGATGGCCTCAAGGGTCTCCTTGGAGTACACGGAGCCGGTGGGGTTGTTGGGGTTGATGACGAGGACGGCGCGGGTCTTGGGGGTGATCTTGGACTTCAGGTCCTCAAGGTCGGGGTTCCACTCGTTCTCTTCGTCGCAGCGGTAGAAGACGGGCTTGGCGCCGGCCATGTAGGCGCTGTTGGTCCACAGGGAGTAGCTGGGGGTGGGGATGAGGATCTCATCGCCGTAGTTGAGCAAGGCCATCAGGGTGTCGGTGGCGAGCTCGCTCACGCCGTTGCCGATGAAGACGTCGTTGACGGTGATGTCTTTGAAGCCCTTGCCGAGGTGGTATTCCACGATGGCTTCGCGGGCGGACATCATGCCGCGGAAGTCGCAGTAGCCGACGGCCTTGTCGGCGTTCTCAAGAAGCGCCTTGCGCACGCTCTCGGGCATGGGGAAGCCGAAGGTGGCGGGGTTGCCGGTGTTGAGCTTGAGCACGTCGATGCCCTGGGCGATCATCTTGAGGGATTCGACATAGATCTCGCCGCGGATGTCGGAATGGACGGGGGCCAGCTTTTCGGTGATGCCGAGCTTTCTCATTTGTCACTCCATTAATTCGTTTAATCCCGCCGGACAGGAGAAGCCGGAGGGTCATGATCTGTCTTTGTGGCCGGGTGCCGAAGTGCGAAGACGGCGCCCGCGGAATGAGCCGCTGCCGGGGACGGCGGCTACCCCCTTCAGTACCGCGTTTTGCGAAGCGGTGCAAGGGGGACGGCGCCCCCGCCGGGAGTTATTTGTGAATATGGTGACGCGCGTTCACATGCACACATGCCGCCTCGGCCTGCTGATGCCGTCCCCCCGAGGCTAGAGCCATGGATTGAAAAGCGGAACTCCCGTCGCCTCGAAATCCTTTGTGTTCCGTGTGACCACAGTGAAGCCGCAGGTCAATGCGGTAGCCGCTATCATGGCGTTTCTTTCAGGCCTCGGGTCGGGAATATGGAGAGCCGCGCACCGTTCCGCCACTTCAAGGTTCACATCCAGTATCCGCCCCCTGTATGCAGGCAGGACCTGGCTTTCAAACCAGCGGCCCAGCAGCTCCCCCTGCCGCGCATCCTTCCTGGATACCCTTAGGATGCCGAGGCGGATTTCGAACATGCTGATCACCGAAACGTACATCGTGTCATTGGGAGTGCGCCTGACCCAGTCCAGAACGGAAGGATGCGCTCTCAGCCCCCTGCGCAGTTCGGAAATGACATTGGTGTCGAGAAGGAACA
>JAKSQA010000292.1 GCA_024404335.1 Mailhella sp. | reverse complement strand
CACAGCGTGCCCCAACGGAGCAGGTGTTCCGGCTGCTGTGACGGGGCGTGGCAGGTATCAGAGCCTTGCGAAGGCGATGGGCAGGAAGCTCAGACCAGTTGCGTCCATGCTACAAAGGCACACGGGACTGCGGATATGCCGGAAAGGCCTTTCATGCTGTCACTGCAGGCGGCTGGATCTGCTGTGCACTGGCCCGTGATGCACTGGCGTCTCCGCCACGAGGCGTTACTTGCACACGGGGCCGGAGACCTCCTCCTTCTTCTTCGCGAAGGCTTCGGCGTACCCGCATCTTCTGAGTGCTTCCGGCGTTGTCGCCATCCTGAAGCGGAAACAGCCGAAATTGCCTCCGATGCACGCACCTCCCGGGCCTTCGCAGGAAGGGCTCTCCTTCGTCGGTTCCGGATGGTATATGGCCCTCGTTCCCTGCGAGGCTACATGCGCTTCGTAGCATAGGCAGCCGAGGACATCCTCCCTGCCTATCGCCTTCATCTGCTCCTCGATCTCGTATTCCTGATCCCTCAGCTTCATGTTCCGGGCGGTCTCCAGCAGGCTGCTGTCAACAACCTTCCAGTTGCATACCTGAGCTGTTGTCACCACGGATTCGAGGTAGGCATCCCTTCCCCCTGAAAGAAGCGTGCAGACCATGTCGCGCGCATGCTCCGCGTACGTCCGGTCGGTACAGTCGCCGCCGCTTCCGGCGGACCAGCGGGCAAGCTCGCCTTCGATCTGCGAGCGCATCCCGGCATAGGCCGCAAAGGCCTCGGCCTCGGCGCGGCACGTTCCGTTCCACGACTTGTCGATGCTGTCGCCGATCCTGCCGAGGGCCGACATCCCCGCACGGCGGGCCCAGAGGAACCGCCATCTGCAGGGCATCTCCATGTAGTCGCGCCTGATGGATTCGGCGTATTTGGCAAATCCGTCGCGGTTCCGTTCGTCCTTCTTCCATATCTCGAACTGCGCGACCAGGAAGGCGTCCACCTCGGAGTCGCTTATCTCGGAGGTTCTGACGGGCGCCGGGGCGCCGGGGACAGATTTGCGGGCTTTTTCCCTGTTCTCCGCTGAGAGCGATTCAAGCACCTCCTTCTTGTACAGGGAGGAGGCCATAACCCTGCGCGCCTTGTCGCGCACCTGGGCGGGCACGCGGACAAGCGCGAGGTTCTTCAGTTCTTCGTGGCCGGAACCGCCGTCCACGGCCGTCTTGTAGGCGGAATACACGGTGTCGAGCCCGTAGTCGGTCACCAGGTCCCTTACGGCGAGCGCGCTTTCCTTTGCCGCCTTTGCCGCCGCGATGACGACTCCCGCCGGGGGATAGGCCGTGGTGACCACGCCCGAGCACAGCGGCCACGCAGCATGGCCCATGCCCCCGCTGGCAGCGCCGCCGGCCGCTGTCACGACATCGACGTTCATGGCGTAGTCGGCCCCCGAGCGCAGGCGTTCGATCTTCTCAAGCATGGGGGACTTGTCTCCAAGCTCTTTGGCTGCCTTGGCAAGATAGGTCTTGTATTCCGAATCGGAGCATTTCTTCACGAATGCACGGAGGGAATCGTCGGCGAAGCCGCGCAGCTTTTCCTGGCAATCCTTCGAGTCGCAGATGTTGACGGCGCCCTTCAGCATGACGGCCATGGCGTTCTGCGCCGCACCGAGGTAGTCGCCTTCCTCGTAGCTCTTGATGCCGGCCGTGCCGTGCGTGTAGCTGTCGTAGGCCACGTTGCACATCTTTTGGATCTTCTGTGCGACGTCGCCCTTCACGGGGAACTTCAGCACCATGTCCCTTGCGAAGTCCTGCAGGGCG
>JAKSQA010000291.1 GCA_024404335.1 Mailhella sp. | reverse complement strand
GGGGAAGGCCGGCGGCCCCGAGGCATCCATCGACGAGGGCCGGCGCGTCACCGTCGGCCGATGGGAGAACGGCCGCGCCGTCGTGCGCTACCGCGGCACCCGCTGGGATGCCGAGCCCGCACCCGGATGCGACCCCGTGCCGGGGGAATGGACCATCGCACGCACCGAAGGCAGCGTGCTCATACTTGAACGGAGGACAGACTGATGGACTTCTACGATTTCATGGAACTTTTCGGCCCCGTATGGCTGCTGCTCCTCGTGGCCATCCTTTTCATCCCGCTTTCCATACGCATCGTGCCCCAGCAGTCCGCCTGGGTCGTCGAGCGCTTCGGCAAGTTCACCCGCGTGCTTTCCGCCGGGCTCAACTTCACCATCCCCTTCATCGAAAGGGTCGCCTACAAGCACTCGCTGAAGGAAGTCCCGCTCGACACGCCCTCCCAGGTGTGCATCACCAAAGACAATACCCAGCTCACCGTCGACGGCGTGGTGTACTTCCAGGTGACGGATGCGAAGCTGGCGAGCTACGGCACCTCCAACTATGTGCAGGCCGTCATACAGCTCGCGCAGACGTCGATGCGCTCCGTCATCGGCCAGATGGAGCTTGACCGGACCTTCGAGGAGCGCGAGGAGATCAACGCCCAGGTCGTGCGCGCCGTCGACGAGGCCGCCGTAAGCTGGGGCGTGAAGGTGCTGCGCTATGAGATCAAAGACCTCACCCCGCCCGCCGAGATCCTCACGGCCATGCAGCAGCAGATGAAGGCCGAACGCGAGAAGCGCGCCCTCGTCGCCGCTTCCGAAGGCCGCAAGCAGGAGGAGATCAACCTCGCCGAAGGCCGCAAGGCCGCCATGATCGCCCAGTCGGAAGGGGAGAAGCAGTCGGCCATCAACCAGGCCGAGGGCGAGGCCCGCGCCATCGAAGCCCTGGCAAGCGCCCAGGCGGAGGCCATACGCACCGTGGCCGAGGCCCTGGAATCCACCGGCGGCGACATGGCAGCCCGTCTGCAGGTCGCCGAGAAGTATGTGGAGGCCTTCTCCAACGTGGCGAAGCAGGGCAACACGCTCATCCTGCCCGGCAACATGGCCGACATGGCCTCGATGGTGACGGCCGCCATGAGCATCGTGAAGAAGTAGGCCTCGCCGCCAAGCTGTGGAGTGATCGGATTTTCGATAGGCTGAGTGCGGCAGCCACGCGGCTCCGCACATATTGATGGAAAAAAGGAAAGGCATGCGCCCCGATGGAGCGCATGCCTTCTTTTGCATGGATGATGCCCGGAACGGCGTCGGCCGCTTCGGGAAAGGCACGCCGGTCTGCTCATTTTACGGGGAACGTGGATTTCCCCTATTCGCAGGCTGCGGGCGGCCATGCGGACATGGACGCCGGAAAGCGCCAAGCGCTTCCCTAGCTGTGGGAAAGGTGGCTGAGCAGGTCGGCCGGCGAGGTGCCGTGGAACTCCTCGCCCAACGCGTGGTTGATGAGGGCCCAGCCTTTTCCGTCGGCGCCGTCCAGTCCGGAGAGGTAGGACCGGGCTTCCTCAATGGAGTCGAAGTATTCGACATCCTTCCATGTTCCGTCAATCAGGCAGGTCAGGTTCCACATGTCGTTTCCTGTATCGGCTGCGGCCTGCCTGAGATGTCGGGCAGGCGGGCCGTGCGTGTTCTCGTTCAGATGGCGTGCGGCAGGGCGTCTTCGCGCGTGCCCGGAAACTCCTCCCATATCCGGTCGAGGGCCATGGGGGGCGCCCGCCGCGCTCCGGCGGACGCGTTCCTCAATGCCGTCCAGGGTCAGCTCCATG
>JAKSQA010000290.1 GCA_024404335.1 Mailhella sp. | reverse complement strand
GCGAGGAGGAGGCATGCGCCCAGCCCGGAGCGGAAGCCGCGGCGACCGCAGCGCACCGGGGAAGCGCTTGAAGGCACGGCGGAAGAACCCGCATCCGATGCCGATGCAGGAAGAAAGCATAAGGAGGAATATGCCGAGAAGACGGAAGGATTCATTGGCGTTCGATACAATTAAAGTAAAGGTTGAAGACAGTCCCCCGATATCTCCCTCGGGGCCGGAATGGAGCAGCTGAGGCTTAGCCGCCATGGAACGGCAGGAGTATGCACACAGGCAGGAGTACAGCCGCCCGCGGAACGCGGGGTTCCGCGCCGCGGCGCGCTGACTACTCATACGACTGCGCCCGCACATGTCAAGGGGGCACGGCCCGCGGAACAGGCCTCCGATGCGGGCTGAAATGCCTGAACAGCCTCTGCGCAAGACTTTGTAACATATTTCCTTGACATTAGATTTAAAGAAACTAGATTTCGCCCCCGGAGGACATGTCTTCGCGCATGCCGGGGTTCACACCCGGCCTACCCTCCCGCGGTTCACCATGTCAGTCCAAGCCCGGCATCCCGCCGGCCCGGGCGGCCCGCGCTGCCCCATACGAATCATACGCTCCAGAAGGCGGACCTCACCATGAACCTCACAGCCCTTATCGCACGGGGCACCCGCATCCTCCGTGCCGCATCCCTGGCCATTCCGGCCCTGGCCCTGGCCTTCGCCCAGGCCGATGCACGCTATCTCAGCCCCAGCCTCATGCTCGAGACCGGCATCGCCAAGAACCTCTGCGTCCTCACCTTTGACGACGGCCCCGGCCCCCGCACGCCCGAGCTGCTCGACATCCTTAAGGAGAAAGGCGTCAAGGCCACCTTCTTCGTCGTAGGCGAAATGGCCGTCAACCCCGCCAAGAAGCCCCTCTTCGAGCGCATGGTCGCTGAAGGCCACGAGATAGGCAACCACACCATCACGCACAGGAACCTCGCCAAAAGCTCGCCCGACGTCATCCGCCATCAGCTGAAGCGCGTGCAGGAGATCGTGGAGAGCCAGGGCGCCAAGAGCGTCTATCTCCGCCCGCCCTACGGCGCCGTGAACCAGCGCGTGCATGACATCGCGGCCGAGCTCGGGCTCCCCGTCATCCTCTGGTCGGTCGACAGCCTCGACTGGAAGCGCCCGCCCACCTTCGCGAACCTCCGTTCCGACCGGGAACATCACAACCGCGGCGTCCTCCTGTTCCACGACATCCACAACGGCACGATCAATAACATCGGCGGCATCATCGACGCCCTTAAGGCTGATGGCGCCACCTTCGTCTCCCTTGCCGAATTCAGCGCCATCGCCGAGGAGTTCGCCCTTGAGAAGGAGCGCAAAGCCGAGCTTGCGAAACAGGCGAAGGCCGAGAAGGCCCGCATGGAGAAGGAACTCAAGCAGCTTAAGGAAAAGGGCGTCCTGCCCCCCGATGCCGGCCTCGACGCCCTTGCGGCATACCAGGCCTGTTCCTGCATGAGCTGCGCCGGCAAGACCGACGCGGCGAAGCCCTGCGACGGCGCATCCTGCGGAGCCTGCAGAGGCACCGCTGCCGGACCTTCCGCCCCCTGCGGCAGCAGTGCCTGTGCCGAGCGCCCTGCCGACGCGAAGCCCTGCCCCGCCGCCAACGGAACCGACTGCCCCGGCAAGGCTCCTGCCGAAGGCTGTGCTGCCGGCGATACCCCCGCGCCCTGCGCCCCTGAAGCCGTGAAGGGCGCTGCCGAAGCCCCCAAGGCTCCCTGTGCAAATCCCGACTGCAGGGGCCGCGCCGCCGGAGCCGAAGCTCCGGCCGAAGCACC
>JAKSQA010000029.1 GCA_024404335.1 Mailhella sp. | reverse complement strand
CGAGCTCGTCATGGACGACCTTGATCACCTGCTGTGCCGGAGTGACGCCCTTCATCACCTCAACGCCGACGGCTGCCTCGCGCACACGGTCGACGAATTCCCTGACGATCTTGAAGTTGACGTCGGCCTCAAGAAGCGCGAGGCGGACTTCACGGAGAGCGTCCTGGATATTGTCTTCCGAAAGCTGTGCGCGGCCGCTCAGATTGCGGAACACGCCGGAGAGTCGATCTGTCAGGCTTTCAAACATTGCACATCCTGTTCGTATGGCTTGGAACTAGGAACCGTTACGCAATATTTCCCTTCAAGTCAAGTCCGCTCGCGCTTTACCGCCGAGCCCGGACGATACGGAGCACATTGACGCTCTCCCGGTGGCCGCAGATGCCCGCGGCAAGCGCAAACCGGGCTCCAGGGCTCCCGTTTTCCCTTGCGGTCGGCCCACCGGACATATATCCTCGCCATGCACAGCCGGACCACCGCAACCCCCACAGGAGACGCCATGCCCTTCGTCATGGGAACCGCCGGGCACATAGACCACGGCAAGACAACGCTCGTCAAGGCCCTTACGGGCGTCGACTGCGACCGCCTCGACGAGGAGAAGCGCAGAGGCATCACCATCGAACTGGGATTCGCCCATGCGGACCTTCCCGGGGGCATGCGCCTCGGCATCATCGACATGCCGGGGCACGAGCGCTTCGTCCGCACCATGGTCGCAGGCGCCTCGGGCATAGACTTCGTCCTCCTCGTCATCGCTGCGGACGAGGGAGTCATGCCCCTGACACGGGAGCATCTTGAGATATGCACCCTTCTCGGCATCCGCCGCGGCATCGTCGCGCTCACGAAGGCCGACCTCGCCGACCCCGACATGCTGGCCCTCGCCCGAGAGGAGGCCCAGGACTTCCTGAAAGGCACGTTTCTCGAAGGCGCACCGGTGCATGCCGTGTCCGCCGCCACGGGCCAGGGCATCGGGGAGCTCAGGCAGGCCCTTATCGACCAGTGCCGAACGGCGCCCCGGAAGCGCAGCGACATCTTCCGCCTCCCCGTCGACCGCGTGTTCACCATGAAGGGCCACGGCACCGTGGTGACAGGCAGCCTCATCTCGGGCTCGGCATCCATCGGGGACGAGGTGGAGATCCTCCCCTCCGGCCGCAGGGCCCATATCCGCGCCATGCAGAGCCATGGGGAAGCCCTCCCGTCCGCCGACGGAGGACGGCGCCTCTCACTCAATCTCGGGGGGCTCTCCGTCGACGACATAAGCCGCGGAGACGTCGTCACGCATCCCGGCACGATGGCGTGCGCACGACGGTGGCTCGTCCGCCTCACATGCCTTCCGTCGTCGCCCAGGGCACTCAGGCACCGGGCCGAGGTGCACTTCCACCACAGCGCCCGGGAGACTGCCGCCAGGATCTACTTCTGCGACCGCGAACGCCTCGCGCCGGGCGCCACCGCGCTCGCCGAGATACACTTTCCGGCAGCCATGGCCGGCATGTTCGGCGACCGATGCATCATCCGGGCCTTCTCCCCGCTCCATACCGTCGCAGGGGGCTCCGTCGTCTGCTGCCTTGATTCCATCCCGCGCAGGACACGCCTCGCCGAGAATGACAGGAAGGCGCTCGCCTCCCTCACCGAAGACGGCGACGAAGAGGCCCGCATCCTCCTCCAGCTCCGCCTGTGCGGAGCGCGGGGCATAGGCCTGCGGGATCTTTCCCTCCTCACCGGGCTCGGCTCCAGAAGCCTGGAGAAGCGCCTCGCAGCCCTGTCGGGCCGGGGAGCGGCCTTCTGCTGGGACAGGGACAGCCGGCTGTGGATCTCCGCGGAAAGGCTTGAGGAGCTCTTCGACGGAGCGCTTTCGGCGGCCGCCGCCTTCCATGCCGCCAACCCCCTCGAGGCCGGCATGGCACGGGGCACGGTCCTGGCCGGGCTCGGCCGGTCCACCCCCGCTAGGCTCGGGGCCTTTGTCATCGAGCGCCTTATCCGCTCCGGGAAGCTCGCCGCCGAAGGCGATGGCCTCCGCCTTCCCGGGCACACGGTATCCCTGGCCTCAGACCAGGCCGCGCTTCTCGATGCCATCAGGGCCGCCCACCTCGCCTCCCCGCTGCTTCCCCCGGGGCACACCGAGCTCTTCAGCACCCTGGGGATCACGCCCCGCGAAGCCCGGCCCATCTTCAGGATCCTCACCGCCGACGGAACGCTCGTCAAAATCAGGGAGGACCTCTACTATCCGTCGGAGACCGTCGGGAAACTGCGCCGTGCCGTCATCGGATGGTTTGCGGAGCACGAGGAGCTCTCGATTGCCGATTTCCGCGAACTGTCAGGAATATCAAGGAAAAACGGCGTATCCCTGCTTGAGTACTTCGACAGGGAGCAGCTGACCATGCGCGTAGGCGACATCCGCATGCTCCGCGGGAGGCGCCGCTGATGAGCACCGCAGTGGCCCTCGACTTCGAGACCTCCGACAGCGACCCGTCCTGCGCCTGCGCCCTCGGCATGGTGCGGCTCGAGGACGGGGCCGTGGCAGGCACACTGTACAGGCTCATACGGCCGCCAAAAAGCCGCATCCTCTTCTCCGACATCCACGGCCTCTACTGGCGCGACCTGTGCGGCGCCCCGACCTTTGCAGAGCTCCTTCCCGAATTCACGGACTTCCTCCATGGGGCGGAAATACTCATAGCCCACAACGCCGCATTCGACAGAAGGGTGCTCAGAGCCTGCTTCTCCGCCTGCGGAGCCGAAGCGCCGGGCATCCCCTTCGCCTGCACCGTCAAGGGCTCCCGGATCGGGCTCCCCCAGCTGGAGCATCACCGGCTCAGCGACGTATGCCGCCATCTCGGCATCGAGCTCGACCATCACAAGGCCTGGTCGGACGCCATGGCCGCAGCGCGCATCTACCTGTGGCTCCGCAGGAATGCGGGGCTTTCCGACAGGGACATGATGCTGAAAAAATAGCAGCTCCTCCGCACGCCTCTTGCCCTGAGGCCCATGCCGCTATACACTTGCCCCACTACACCCGGAGGTCCTTCCATGATCATCCAATGCCCCTCCTGCCGCTACAGCCGGGAGGTTCCGGATTCGTCCCTGCGCCCCGGCAGGTCATACAAGATCACCTGCCCGAAATGCTCCACCGAGTTCCCCTTCTCGATGCCCGCCGAAGCATCCCCCGCAGATGTCCCTCCTGCGGATGCCCTCCCTGCGGAAGCCGATGCCCGGATGCCCTCCGAACCGGCGGAAGGCACCCCCGCTTCCCCCGATCCCGCGCCCTCCGAGGCTCCTCAGGCAAAGGAGCAGGAGAAGCCCGTGCCGGATCCCGCTCCGGCAGCGCCTGCCGCCGAGCAGGATGACGACCCCCTGCCTGAGGGCGCCGTCATCCCCGAGCTGCCCGCGCCAGAGGAAAACCATGCGTTCAGGGAAAAGGACCCCGCCGAATCGCAGGAGAAGAAGGACGGGGGACTGCTCGGCAAATGGCTTCAGATACGGGACAACCTGCGCCGCTATGACGAAAGCCAGGAGCGTGATGAGGACGAGCCCTCCGACGGGCTTCCTGACGGGGCCCCCTGGGAGAATCCCCAGTACTACGGCACCTTCGGCAGCTTCTCCCGCACCATGCTGGGCGTTCTGTTCCGCCCCCGCAGCTTCTTCCGCCACCTCCGCTGCTCGAACCCCGTCATCTACCCGATCTTCTTCTATATCCTCCTCAGCCTGTTCCAGATGCTGTGCAACCGCCTGTGGACCATGGACGCGCTCCGCAGCATAACCAGGACGGCCACGGACACGCAGTCCCTGGCCTTAGCGGAAACGATCATGACCGCCATGAACCTCCCGCTCATGGTCCTCTTCACGCCGTTCTTCTCGATCTTCCAGGTCGTCCTGCTCGCCGGGCTCTACCATCTCATGATACGCATGGTCTCCCCCGACAGGGCCGACTTCACGCTCACGCTGCGCGTCATCTGCTACAGCGCCGCACCCTGCATACTGTGCATCATCCCCTACTTCGGCAGCCAGCTCGCCACCGTGTGGTTCGCGGTATCGTCGTTCATAGGCTGCATGTACGCCCTCGGCGTGTCGCCGATACGCATGCTGGGCGCCCTGCTCCCGCTCTACATCATCCTTCTGGTGTTCCTCATCCAGGTCGCCCACATCATGGCGCTGTGATTCCGGAGCAGCATCGCCGACATGCAGGAAAGGGCCGGTTTCCCGGCCCTTTCCTTTTTTATCGTCTGCGGCTATCGCCTCGCCCCCTTCTCCCTCAGGGCCTCCCGGTCGCCCCGGCCGTCCCCCCCCCCGGCCCCGCCGGCGCGGCCCGGGTGTGCTCCTCGAGCGTTCTGGAGAAGGTGTGCCCGGCATCACGCCCGGTCGCGACGAAGTACAGGTACTCATGAGCCTCCGGCGAAACCGCGGCACGGAGAGCCGGCATGCCGAAGGAGCATATCGGCCCCGGAGGAAGCCCGGCATGCCTGTAGGTGTTGTACGGATTCGCGGAATCCTCAAGGTGCTTCCGCAGCAGCGGCCCCGAGAAGGCCCTTCCCATGCCGTATATCACCGTCGGGTCGGCCTGCAGGAGCATGCCCTTCTGAAGCCTGTTGGCGTATACGCCTGCGACGCGGGCCCTTTCCGCAGGCACGCCCGTCTCCTTCTCCACAATGGAGGCAAGCGTCACAAGGCGCCTGAGGTCATCCGATGCGGGGCGGCCCCCCTGCCAGATCTTTCCGGCCTGCCGCCAGAACATGTCCACCAGCCTGCCGGCAACGGACCGGGCCGCCTCCATGTCCAGCTCCCTGGGGTGCGGGAGCCGATACGTCTCGGGGAACAGGCAGCCCTCGGCCGATGCGAAGGGAATGCCCCAGTGCCTGAGGAATGAAGGATCATGGATGACCGAGCCGAAGTCCACGGCCCTGCAGAAGCCGCCTTTTTCAAGAAGCGCCGCAGTCTCCCACCACGTCAGCCCCTCACGCAGCGTAAGCCTGTAGAGCATGGCCTTGCCCGTCACGAGCATGTCGAGCACCTTCTCGGGCGTCCAGCCCGTGCTGACGAGGAACCTTCCCGCCTGGACGGTGCGCCCCCTGTCCTTCCAGCGGGCCAGCAGCTTGAACCGGAGCGCATCGGTGACGACGCCCTCCTTCTTCAGCATGTCCGCCACCCTGGAAAGGGTGCTTCCCGGCTCCACATCGACAATGACGCTCCGCCCGGGATTCTCCGGCGGCGAGGCAAGGAAGGTGCGCGCATCATTCCAGGCCCACAGGCCGGCCGCGGCCGCCGCAAGGAAAAGGACCGCAAGCGCGATGAGGACGGGGTGCCGCCTCTTCCGGGGCGGCTCCCGCATGGGATCCTCCCCGGCCGGGCCGCGTTCCGCTTCCTCAGGCCGCTTCCCTTCGGAGCCTGCCGCCTCTTCCGCGGGATTGCCGGATACTGCGTCCGCTTCCGGAGCGGGCGACTCCTCTCTCATGTCTTCAGGCTTCATGCGCGGATCCTCCGTTCCTCCGGCTGGTCGAGAAAGCTCTCAAGGATCAGCACGGCGGCCTGCTGGTCGACGATCTTCTTCACTTCCCGGAACCCCATGCCCTGGTCGTACAGCTCATGCTCGGCAGCCGAGCTGCTCAGCACCTCGTTCATCCAGTACACCGGAATATCCGTCCGCCTCTTCAGCGACTCCACGAAGTGCCGGACCTGCTTCGTCGTCAGGCATTCCGTACCGTCGGTATGCAGGGGCAGCCCTACGACGACCGCCTCAGCCCCTTCCTTTGCCATAAGCTCAAGCAGCTCGGCGAAAAAGGCGGCTTTCGTTTCCCTTTTCAGCGTGCAGCGGGGGAAGGCGAAGACGCCGTCCTGATCGGAGACCGCGATTCCGACGCGCTTCAGCCCGTAGTCGACGGCCAAGAACCTCATGGAAGTATCCCCACGGCTCCGGGGAAGAACGCCTGCATGGCGATGGCGGCGGCGCACATGCACACAAGCGCGTACACGCCCCCGATGACGTCGTCGAGCATGATGCCCCACCCGGCGGGAAGCCAGTCCTCCGACGCGTGGATCGGCCGGGGCTTCAGGATGTCGAAGAAGCGGAACAGCGCGAACGGCAGCAGCAGGAACACCGCATCGGCCCATGACCAGCCGGCGGAGAAGCTCCCCAGAAAGAGCATCGCCGTCCACTGCCCCACGAGCTCGTCGATGACGACGCATCCGGGGTCCTTCTCCCCGAGTATCCGCTCGGCCCTCGTCGCGGCGAATCCCCCGGCGACGAACAGCACGGCCAGCACGAGCATCCTCCATGTCAGAGGGAGGGGAAGGAAGAGGAAAGGCGCTGCCAGTACGGAAAGAAGGGAACCCGCCGTACCCGGGGCTTTTGGGGAAAGCCCGGCAGGTCCAAGACGGCAGAAATGCAGGACACACGCATCGGAAAAGGTCATCGAAGCAGCCTCCGGAAAATTTTTCCAAGAGTACGGGCAAGCACCGCCCTTGACAAGAGGCGATACGCTTCAATTCCCCGCATGCCCCCCTTGTCAATCCGGTGTACTGCTGATACCAAAGACCGTATGCCCGGGTGGCGAAACTGGTATACGCAAGGGACTTAAAATCCCTCGTCGAAAGACTTGCGGGTTCGACCCCCGCACCGGGTACCAGACAGTCCATTTCAAATCCCCTCAGTCTGCCGCATAACATACTGAGGGGATTTGTTTTTAAGGTATTTCTATTTTGCATCCGCTTGGGAATCTCGACCTGCCCCCCCATAGCATGCCCGGCATACTTGAGCATCTGATGGATTTCCACAGGAATACGGGTCTCCAGCCATGCCGTTGCCTTAGACATATAAGAATCCTTTTTGAAACCCGTACGGCAATCTGCCGTCAATTCAATACAGACAGTTCCCCCCTTCAGCCTGCATCATTATGCAGACTGAAGGGGGAAGGGCTTCCATATCGGTGTGCTGCTAGATCCTATCGCTGTTCATGAGCACCTCAGCCATGCGTCTGGCCCTGTAGGAGATCTGCTCAATGGCTCCGATGGTGTCAATGAACGCCAGCCCTGAGGATGCGGAGCATTCGCCCCGGCTGAGACGTTCGAAATGGTTCGTCCTCAGCTCGTTTTCATCAGAGCGCACCTTGGCGGAGAGATCCGCTATGACTTCAAAGTCCTTTACGGCGTGCTCATCAAGGAATCTAAGAGACAGGGCAAGCGTCTTCCGGGCATCGTTATACAGGTCCCGCAGCTCCTGCTGCGCCAGAGGTGAGAAAACGGCTCCGTGCTCTTTCCTGTAGCGGAGGAAGTCCAGCATGCGGGTGCCCTTGTCGGCTATGCGCTCAAGCTCCCCGGCTGAAGCCGTGCAGGCATCAAGCAGCTCGACATCATGCTCGCTGATGCCGGCCTGCATCACTTTCAGAGCATATTCCCGGATGGCCGCCTCTATCGCATCAATATCATTCTCGAGCGCTGCGACCTTATCCTCCGTACTGATGTCGTCGGTGAAAAACGCCTTTCCCGCCCTGTCGAACAGCTCGAGGACAAGCTCGCCCATGTGATGGCATTCGCGCCGCACTGCGGCTACGGCGACGACGGGGGTATGCTCGATAAGCCTGAGGTCGAGGAAGTGGGTCAGCTTCCTGCTGCTGCCTGCGGAATCGGGAATGATCCTTCTGATCAGCGCGGCGAATGGCCTGACGAAAGGCAGGAACAGCAGCGTGTTGCAGAGATTGAACAGGGTATGCGCGTTGGCGATCTGATGGCCTATGCTGGATGAGGTCGACTGTATCATGCCGAGATAGAGAGGCATCATCGGAAGGAAGATGCATACGCCGATGATGTTGAAGAGGACATGCGCCGCGCAGGCCTGCCGTGCGGTGCGCCCCGTTCCAAGGGCCGCAAGGACGGCGGTGATCGTCGTGCCTATGTTGTCGCCGAGGATGATGGGGATGGCTGCCTCGAGCGGAATGATACCCTGGGATCCGAGGGCTATCGTAAGGCCTACGGTTGCGGAGCTCGACTGTATGAGCAGAGTGAGGAGGGTTCCGGCAGCCAGCCCCATGAAGGGATTCCTGCTGAACTCGACGAAGATGTCCTGGCGGCTTCTGAGAAACGCCATGGAGGATTCCATGGTCTGCATGCCGATGAACAGCAGGCCGAATCCGAGCAGCCCCGCGCCGATGGTCCTGAACTTCTGCCTGGGGGCTGCGAGATGGAGGATGACGCCGATGATGACGAAGAGATAGGCGTAGTCCTTCACACGGAACGCGAGGATCTGGCCTGTCACCGTAGTGCCTATGTTGGCGCCCATGATGACGCCGATGGCCTGCATGAGGTTCATGATGCCCGCCTCGACGAAGCTCACCGTCATGACGGTCGTGGCGGAGCTGCTCTGTATGACGACGGTTGCGGCCGTGCCGAGCATGACGCCCAGCAGCGGGGTCTTTGTGAACATGCTGATGATGCCGCGAAGCCTGTCGCCTGCCGTCTGCTGAAGTGAATCGCTTATGAGCTTGATGGCGTACAGGAAGATTCCGATGCCGCCGAAAAGCTGCATGACTGTGACGAAGTTCATTCTCCACCTCTCGGTTTTAAGTGTTTCCTTCGTGTAGCAGTCAGCGCGGAAAGGCTTTAGAATGTTTCCGTAAAATTATTGTAAAATTTCCGTAAATCGCTTTTCCTTAATGTATTTTCGGATACTATGCCCTGAATGAGGAAGGAGGCATGCAATGATCTACTGCGTAGATGATGAGGAAAGTATCCGCGAGCTCGAGGTCTACGCCCTCCGCTCTTCCGGATTCGAGGCCATGGGATTTGCCGACGGCGAATCCTTTGGAAAGGCGCTGGAAAGAAGGAAGCCCGACCTCGTCCTGCTTGACATCATGATGCCCGGCAGTGACGGGATGGAGATCCTCCGCGGCCTGAGGAAGGACTCGGCGACAAAGGACATCCCTGTCATCATGGCTACGGCGAAAGAGGCGGAATATGAAAAGGTGGAGGCCCTGG
>JAKSQA010000289.1 GCA_024404335.1 Mailhella sp. | reverse complement strand
AGGGCGCCGAAGAGGATGCCGCAGAAGCCGAGCACGTCGCAGATGACGGTGAGGGCGGTGAGGAAGCACGCGAAGCCGTTGCAGCCGGCAAGGCGGCAGAGCGCGGTCAGCACGGTGAGGCCGAGAGCGCCGAACAGCAGATAGATGCCCCAGTGGAAGGGGAAGGTGCGGAACCAGAGAGGACGGTTGTGCTCCCAGGTAGCCTTAAGGGTGAGGGCCTCGACGAGGAAGCCCTTGAGAGCGCCGACGACGCTGCTGTGGTAGGGCTTCTTCCACCAGTCGACCTCTTCGAGGTAGCTGCCGCCGTAGGCGACCTTTTCAGGGGCCTCATGGGCGACGGGATAGATTTCCCAGCGCAGATGCGCAGGTTTCTTGACGTAGCCGATGACCTTCATGATGACGAGGGCCGCAAAGGCTACAACGGCCAGCCAGGCCAGAAAAAGTAAGATGCTCATGGTTTTCTCCTGTCGTATGTTCCGCCAACTTGCATCCGGGCGGCGCACCGCCCCTGGTTCCGTCCTATGCCCGGCCGTTCCCCTCATCCCCCGTGCGGAGGGAGATGCCGACTGTCCGCAGTCAACCGGAGCCGGCCGCCAATGCTGACGTGCATCGGTATAGGCTTGTCTACTCTATAGCCTTCATGCACAAAATTCAAGCCATAAACCGGGAAAAACTTTTCAGCGCTCCTCCCCGGCACGGGGATTCCGCGCAGCGAAGGAACCTCTTGCCCCTTTCCGTATAAACAAGTATTGTTCCGTGATAAACCAACCGTGGAGGAAGGATGTACGTCTATCTCATAGGAGCCGGCCCGGGCGATCCCGGCCTGCTTACCTGCAAGGGCCGCAGGGCCCTCTCCGAAGCCGATGTCGTCGTGTACGACTATCTCGCCAGCGACGAGCTGCTTTCCATCGCCCGCCCCGATGCTGAAATGATCTATGTGGGCAAGATCGCCGGCAATCATGCCATGAAGCAGCCCGACATCAACAAGCTCCTCGTAAGGAAGGCGAAGGAAGGGAAGACCGTCGCCCGCCTCAAGGGCGGAGACCCGTATATATTCGGCCGCGGCGGCGAAGAGGCCGAGGAGCTCGTCGATGCGGGCGTGCCTTTTGAGGAGATCCCCGGCATCTCCAGCTCCATCGCGGGCCCCGCATACGCCGGCATTCCCCTCACGCACCGCGCCTACTCATCCTCGGTCACGATCATAACCGGCCATGAGGATCCGACCAAGCCCGACTCCTCCCACGACTGGAGCGCCCTCGCACGGAGCGCCTCCACGCTCGTCTTCCTCATGGGCATGAAGAACCTGCCCGACATAGCCTCCAAGCTCATGGAAAACGGGCTTCCCGGCTCCACGCCCGCCGCGCTCGTCCACTGGGGCACCACTGACCGCCAGCGCTCCCTGGCCTCCACGCTTGAAGACCTTCCCGCCGCGGCCGTCCGCGAGCATTTCGCAAACCCCTCCGTCATCATCGTAGGCGATGTCGTCAAGCTGAAGGACCGCCTCGACTGGTTTGAGAAGAAGCCCCTCTTCGGGCGCACAGTGGTCGTCACCCGTGCCCGCGAGCAGGCCAGCGGCAGCGCCGCCCTCTTTGCGGAACGCGGCGCCCGGGTCATACAGTTCCCCACCATCAAGATATCCCCCATGGCCGACAGCGCGCCCATTGACGAAGCCATCCGCGGCCTGGCCTCCTACGGCTGGGTGATCTTCACTTCCGTGAACGGCGTGCGCTTCTTCCGAGAACGCCTTCGCGCCCTCGGGCTTGATGCCCGCGCCCTCGGCGGATGCAAAGTCGCCGCCATCGGCCCCGCAACCGCC
>JAKSQA010000288.1 GCA_024404335.1 Mailhella sp. | reverse complement strand
CCATCGGCGCGGGGTGGCTGCCGCCATATGGCCGTGCCCCTGAGCCGTCACGCGCGCCGCGGAGGAAGGGCAGAGGCATCGGCATGGCGGTTTGAGGAAGTGCCGACAAAAACGCTTCTCGTCATTCATGCCGGCATCGAGTTAAATGAAGCCGGGCGCGCCCGTATGCGGCACGCCCGGCTCTTTTTCCGGTGTATCGGCGGCTGCCTACAGGATGACGTTCTTCTGTGCTCCGGCCATCCAGGAGGCGAGGTTGTCGAAGACGATCTCGGCGCGCAGGCTCATGGACTGCTCGGTGGCGAAGGCCACATGCGGGGTGACGAGGCAGTTTTTGCAGTTCAGCAGCGGTTCGGAGGGCTTGAGCGGAGGCTCGGCGTCGAAGACGTCGATGGCGGCCGCGGCGATCGTGCCGCTGTTGAGGGCGTCGGCGAGGGCCTGCGCGTTGACGACAGGGCCGCGGGCGACGTTGACCAGCATGGCGGTGGGCTTCATCATGGCGAGCTTCTCGGCGTTGATGAGGCCGCGGGTGGAGTCGTTGAGGGGGCAGTGGAGCACGACGATGTCGCTGCGGCGGAGGAGTTCCTCCTGGCTGACCTGCTCGATCCATTCGGGGGCGTCGGCATGCTTCGTGCGGCTCTGGGCGAGCACGTCGGCGCCGAAGGCATGGAAGAGCTCGGCGGTGCGCGATCCGATGCTGCCGAGGCCGATGATGCCCACGGTCTTGCCCTTGATCTCCCAGCCCACGAGGCCGGTCTTGTCCTTGCCGCTGCGGCAGCGGTCCTCGACCTGGCGCACGTTGCGGGCCAGGGAAAGCACCATGCCGATGACGAGCTCGGCCACGGCCTGGTTGGAGTAGCCGGAGGCGTTGGAAACGGCGATGCCGCGTTCGCGGGCGGCGTCGAGGCCCACATGGTCGACGCCGGTGAAGGCCACGTCGATGAACTTCAGGCTGCCGCAGGCGCGGATGACGTCGGCGGGCATGGGCATGTTGGCGAGGATCATGACGTCGGCGTCCTTCGCCTGTTCGACGAGCTTCGCGGCATCGGTCGTGCGGGCGAAATCGGTGAAGACGACGCCCTTTTCCTCAAAGGGTTTCTTGCGGGCGGCGAGCTCTTCGGCGGATATGCCGAGGGATTCCATGATGACGGCTTTCATCGTTGTACCTCGATGTGTTTGGGTGGGGCGGCGCAGGCCGCGGGAAGCCCCGTCGCGGAAGGCCGGGCGCACGCAGCCTCTCCATCCGGAGCAGTTCCTCCGGAAGCGGAGCGCCCGTGCCGGATGCGGCGGGGGCTTGACGGCGTCATGCGCCCTGCCGTGCAGGGCGCATGGGCGGCATGTGCCGTGCTTTACTTCAGGAGTTTCCTAATGGAGTTCGGGCAGGAATGGAAGACTTCGTCGGCCATGGACTGGATGAAGAACGATACGGGGAAGATGCCGCTGCGGGGCTCCACGCGCCAGGGCTCTCCGGGGTTCCGGGTGAGGAGCCAGCTTCGGCGCACGGCCATGTAGTCGGTGAAGGTCTCCTTCGTAAGCGATGCGGGCAGCTCGGCGACGAGGAGCATCGTCTCGTCATCGGCGATGTCGGGGCTTTCCGGATGCGTCTTCGCCAGGATGACGAGCTGCACTCTCGGCTTCCTTGATGCGGCAGGCGTGCGGGCGGGGGCGTCCGCAGGAGCCTGCGGCGGAACGGCTCCGCCGGCCTGCATGCCGAAGAACTCCTCGGCGGTGAGCGTAGGCACGGCAGGCGAGGATGCCTTCTCTTCCGCATCGGGGGAAGGGAGGGCTTCCTCCGTCGGTTCGCCTCCGGTTATCCTTTCCTTTTG
>JAKSQA010000287.1 GCA_024404335.1 Mailhella sp. | reverse complement strand
CCGTTCTCATCCGCCGCTGCCTAGCGGCGGCTCTTCTGCTTCTCTGCATCGTACCGGCGGCGCATGCGGCCGCACTCCCCGTCGTGGGGCCTGCCGAGGTGCAGGCGCTGCTCACACGGCTCCACAGGCCGGTGATGCTGGTCTACTGGGCCTCGTGGTGCGGCCCGTGCAGCGAGTACCGTGAGACAAGGCTCATCCCCATTGCGGCAAACTACGGCAGGGATATCGTCATGATAGGCATCTCCGTCGACACCGACGCCGCTGCCGCGGAGCAGTATGCCTCGGCCCATCCCATGCCGTATCTCCCTCTGCTGGCGTCTCCCGAGCTCCGTTCCGGCCTGAGGATCTCCTCCATCCCTACGACCGTCCTGTATGATGCGGAAGGGAAGGAACTGGACGTGCTGGTGGGCTGCGTGCCCTACGGACGGGTCGAGGAGCAGGTGAAGGCCGCCATAGCCGGCGCCCGCAGATGATGGGGATGATGCTCCGCACCGTCCTTTCGGCTGCGGCCGCGGCGCTTCTTGTATTCCTGATTTCCGTCTTTCCCGCGCAGGCTGCGGAAGAAGGCCATGATGTCGCCTGCCGCGCCGTGTCCGTCGTAGCGGAAGGCGCGTCTTTTGCCGTGCTGGAGGCGGAGGTTCCGCAGGGCTGGCACATGTATGCCCCCGGGAGCCCGGTGGGGCTTCCGGCCTCGGTCTCTGCGGAGAGGCCGTACGAGGTCTGGTACCCTGATTCCTTCAGAGGTGCTGACGGATCGCTTGCATGGGAAGGCGTCGTGCGCATCGTGATCCGTGCGTGCGCCGCGGACGGGGAGGTCGTGGGATCCGCCTCGGAGTCCGCCGCCGGAGATGCTTCCGGAACTTGGCCGATCCGCGGTGTGCTTGCAGGCCAGATATGCACGAAGGGGCGCTGCCTGCCGCAGGAGCTGCCCTTTGAGGTCTCCGGGCCCGGGCTGCCCGTGCACGAGGCTGTCGTTCGCGAGACGCTCGCCTCCGGCAGGATGTCGGTGCGCTCGGCCGTGCTCCGCGCGCCGGAGAAGGCACCGCCGGCCGCCGATGTGGACATGCTGCTCGGCATGCTGGGCGTCGGCGGCGATGCGGCGAAGCCGGCTTCCCGGCCGGCCGGAAAGGATGCCCTGCCTGCGTTCTCCCCGCGCTATGCCGACCCCGATGCGGAGGCCGGCGGACTGTTCATGGCCGTTCTCCTCGGCGCGGCGGCGGGTTTTCTTCTGAATTTCATGCCGTGTGTGCTGCCCGTGCTGGCCATCAAGGTCGGCTCGCTCCTGCGTGCGGCAGGCGGCTCCGGATCGCAGGTGCGGGAGTTCTCGCTGTTCTTCGCGCTGGGCACCGCGGTGTTCTTCACGCTGTTGGCGCTGCTCCTCGGCGCCGCCGGGGTCATGTGGGGAGGGCTCTTCCAGTCGGAGGCCTTCGTCATGGCGATGATGGCGGTGGTCTTCCTTATGGCGCTTTCGCTTTTCGGCGTGTTTTCCCTGCCCGTCATCGACCCGGCGGGCCGCGGCGGATTCGGCGGACCGAAGCTCGAGGCCTTCGCCTCGGGCGCCTTTGCGACGCTTCTCGCCACGCCGTGCAGCGGCCCACTTCTGGGCGGCGTGCTCGGATGGGCGTTCCTGCAGCCTCCGCTCGTGCTGGGGGCGTGCGCCTTTTCGACGGTTTCTTTATCGCAATCGGAACAACCGATTTTGCCTGCGCCGAGTTTCAACGCCCGTTCCAAAAGCGAAGCCCCGTCTTCGTCGCCCTTCTGCTCCACGCAAACGGGGAAATACTTTTTCGCTTTTTCGTAGTTTTCTTTTTCAAGGTAATACTTGCCGATA
>JAKSQA010000286.1 GCA_024404335.1 Mailhella sp. | reverse complement strand
AGGGGCTGACCATCCCCTTCCTGGCGCCCGTGGGGGTACTGCTCATCTTCAAGATATTCGGCGCGAACCTCATGCGCCTCTGGCTCCGGCTCGTCCCATCCGCCGTCTGCGAAGGAACGGCCGCCGACTGCGGCGCGCAGGCATGCGACCGACCGACCGAGGCCGTGCCCGCATCGGGCCAGGGCTCCCGCTCGGCCTATGCCGCCTGCATCGACGGCATGCGCCGAGGCTGGCAGCTCGGCATCGGCAGTCTGCTGCCCAACATCATGCTCGCCTTCGCCATCATCGCCGTCCTCAAGGAGACCGGCCTCCTCGCCGTGCTGAGCGAGGTGTTCCGCCCCGCGATGTCTGTGTTCGGGCTCCCCGGCGAGGCCGTGACGGTGCTTGCGGCCTCGTGGCTCTCCGGCGTAGGCGGCGCGGGCATTGCGGCCTCGCTCTACGCGCAGGGCTCGCTCACCCCGCAGGAGCTCACCATCCTCGTGCCCGGCCTCTATCTCATGGGCGCGCAGATCCAGTACATGGGGCGCATCCTCTCCGTAGCCGGCACGAACACGCACGTGTACCCCGTGCTCTTCGCCATCAGCGTGGTGAACTCGGCCGCCGCCATGCTCTTCATGCGCTATTTCGTCGTCTAGGAGAGCCCGGAAAAAGCTCATCCCGGCGTCCATGCGGGCATGGCCGCCCGCAGCCCGAACTCCTATGTACGCCGGCGTACGCTTCGCTGATTCCCTTCCAAAGGCATGACATCCACCCGTTCCGGATTCCGGAACAAAGGCACAAAAAAGCGCCGGTCTCCCGGCGCCTGGTGATTGGAATAAGCCGTTCCCGACGGCATCAGCGGGGAGCTGACGCCTCGGCCCCGGCAGGAAGCATCGCACCTGCCGGCGATGCGGAGCGGGCGGCTGCAGGAGCGTATCCCACGCCGGAGTAGGAGGGAAGTCTGACAGGCCTGATGGGCAGCTCGCCGGGAGCCATGCCCGGAGCAGCGCCTACGGGGGCGACGCCCGCAGGAGAAAGCCCCGCAGGGGCAACGGGGGCCACAGGGCTCTGCCCCACGGGATACCAGCCGGGCGACACGGTGCGGGGCCTCGGCTCGTCAGATGAGAAGCGGATGGTCGCCGAAGGGATGACCGCAGGGACCACTACGGCCGGGGCGGCATACCATCCGTGATGCCTGGGCCGGTACCATCCGCGGTGCACATGCCGCACGACCGGGGCGACACCTATGCCATACCACGGCGAGACGCCGATGCTCACGCCGGAATGGCGGCCGTGCCATCCGTAGCCGCCCCATCCCCATACGTACGGCGCATAGAGAGGCACGCCCACGCCGATGGAAAGATGCCCGCGGGCTTCCGCATAGCCGGCGATGCCCAGAGAGAGCATGAGTGCGGCGGCCGCCGCGATGATACCTTTCTTCATGTATTCTCCTCACGGCGCAGAGCCAGACGGGGTCGTGGGTACGAGGACGTCCCGAATCACGGGCCCGCTTCTTGAGGACAGGCCCTCTCCTGGAGTCCGCTGTATCATGAAGCGTCCGCTGCCCTCCGCAGCCGATTCGCAGAAGGCTGATACGCTCCTTTACCTATAGCAATCCATAGTGCCTAAGTCACGTTTCAAAAGATTGCAGGAATGGATTTCCAATTAAAAGATCCCATGGCCTGCTCCATCATTCTTTTTATAAGATGGATTCCGGCAATCGCATACGAATTAATTCACATACACAATCTTTCCGTTTCGGAATCCGTCCATATTTCCAGGAACGTCGCACGCCAGTAAATAAAATAGGTAATCCCCCGGCTCTGCCGGGGGACTCCCAAAGTTTGACTTT
>JAKSQA010000285.1 GCA_024404335.1 Mailhella sp. | reverse complement strand
GGGCAGCAAGTACCTCGCCGGCCTCCTCGATGAAGACACGATTGCCTCGCTCCGCGGAGCGGACGGCAGGACGGCGGAGGAGACGCTCCGCGCGGCAGGCATGAACCCGGGGCGCATGAAGGCCGACAGGCTGGCCCCCGGCTGCGGACGGATCTTCCTGGAATGCCATATCGAGCAGAACGCGGTGCTTGAACGGGAAGGGCTCTCCATAGGAATCGTGACGGCGATAACGGGCATGCGCCTCCACCGCGTGACGCTGCACGGCGTTTCCGACCACGCCGCAAGCCCCATGGAGGGGCGCCGCGATCCGGCCGCCGGCTTTGCGGAATGCGCCTATGCCATGGAACGCATGTGGACCGACGGCATCCTCCCCCGCGGATTCTCCTGCACCGTGGGCCATGCGGAGTTCACGCCCGGCGTGGGCATCGTCATACCCGGGGCCGTCGAATTCACCGTCGACCTCCGCCATGTCGATACGGCCGAGCTCGAAAAGGGCTGGGCCGCCATACTTGAGACATTCGGGCGCATCGCAGACCGCCGCGGCCTCACCCTTGAGACGGAGCGCCTCTCCGCAAGCGGCGGAGCCCTGATGTCGCAGGAGGCGCAGGACACCCTCGCCGCCATCGCTGCGGCGGAAGGCGCCGCCTTCCGCAGGATGGTGAGCGGCCCCGCGCACGACGCGGCGGCCATGGCTTCCGTAATGCCCGCGGGCATGGTCTTCGTTCCCAGCTGCGGCGGTCTGAGCCACTGCCCCGCCGAGCGCACGGAACCCGCCGACCTCGCCCTTGGGGCACGAATTTTCGAATCCGCCGTACGGCACTTCGCCGAAGGGCGGCCGGCAATGGAAGAGGCCCAGCCTCCCCGATGAAGCACACCCCAACCCAAGGAGTCTCCTCATGAAGAAACTCTGCTCCGCCCTCGTGGCCGCCCTCTGCCTGTTCGGCTTCACCGCCAGCCAGGCCGTCGCCGCCGACAAGGTCAAGGTCGTCGTCGCATCCTCCATCGACACCGATCCCGGCAACTACACCAAGATCTTCTACAAGGAATTCGTCCGCCTCGCCGCCAAGTACTCCGACGACGAATTCAACTTCGAGCTCTTCCACAGCGGCCAGCTCGGCGACGAAGTCGAGACCGTGCGCGGCATGCTCCTCGGCACCATCAACATCACCATGGTCGCCACCAACAACTTCGCCCCCTTCGCCCCCTCCTGCGGCTGGGTGAACATGCCCTACATGTTCGAATCCCTTAAGGAATTCCGCGGCCTCGTCGACGCCATGTGGGATCAGCACACCGCCTGGGCCATCAAGGAAGGCGGCGCCCGTCCCCTCGCCATCCTCGACAGCGGCTACCGCCAGCTGACCACCAACGCCAAGCATCCCGTGCGCAAGCTCGCCGACGCCAAGGGCATCAAGATCCGCGTTCCCCAGAACCCCCTCATGGTCTCGACCTTCAAGGCCCTCGGCCTCGAGCCCGCCGCCGTCTCCTTCGCCGAAACCTTCAACGCCCTCCAGCAGGGCGTCGTCGACGGCCAGGAAGGCTGCCTGAACAACGTCATCTCCATGAAGTTCTACGAAGCCCAGAAGTACGCCTCCCTCATCAACTGGTCCGTGCACAGCTGCAACTACATGGCCAACGAGAAGTGGTTCCAGGGCCTCACCAAGAAGCAGCAGGACGCCCTCGTCCGCGCCGGCAAGGAAGCCATGGTGTATGAACGCGCCAAGGTCGACGAAATCCTCAAGGCCGACGACACCCGCCTGACCCAGAAGGGCATGGAAATCCTCGGTGAAGTCGAAGACCTCTCCGAATGGTTCCGCCTCGGACGTACCGCATGGCCCAA
>JAKSQA010000284.1 GCA_024404335.1 Mailhella sp. | reverse complement strand
ACCTTGCCAAAGGCGCGCCCCTCGCCGACATCTTCGACTACACCGCCTCGGGCTGTGCGGAAATACGCATGCCGAACCGGGATACGATGACGAGCTCCTGCGGACAGGTGAACCTCGGCGCGACGCTCGAAATGACGCTCCTCAACGGGCGCATGCGGAAGTTCGGAAACGAAGTCCTCGGCCTCGAGACGGGCGACCCCCGCAGCCTGAAGACCTGGGACGAGTTCTGGGAAGCATGGAAGAAGCAGCTCTTCCATCTCCTCGCCGCCTCCTATGTGGAGCAGTGTGTCATCCACCATGTGCGCGGCAAGCACTTCGCCGGCCCCTTCTCCTCCTGCCTGCATGACCTCTGCATGGCTTCCTGCGTCGACCTCCACAGCGATGAGAAGATCCCCGGCGGCATAGACCTCGGATTCGTCGACATAATCGGCTTCGCAACGCTCGTGGATTCGCTCGCCGCCATCAGGAAGGGCATCTATGTGGACAGGTCCGTCACATAGGACGAACTTCTAGAAGCACTCGCCGCCGACTTCGAAGGCCACGAGGCCTTGGGGATCAGGCTTTCCCACATGCCGAAATTTGGCAACAACGACATGTATGTCGATTCCATAGGGCAGGCGGTCGACCGTACAGCGCAGGACTTCTGCCGCAGGTATGCGGGCGAAACGGGCCTCCATATAGACATCCGCACGGTCTCCGTCACCGCCAACGTCCCCCACGGCAAGGAAGTCGGAGCCCTGCCCGACGGCCGCAGAGCCTGGATGCCCTTCTCCGATGGCTCCTCCCCGGCGCACGGCGCCGACCTCAAGGGCCCCACGCAGGCGCTCATCTCCAACTACAACACCAAGAACTGGGACTACCACGAACGCGCCGCACGGCTTCTGAACATCAAGTTCTCCCCCAAATGCCTCGAAGGAGAGGTCGGCACGGAAAAGCTCGTCAACTTCATCCGCACCTTCTGCGACCTGAAGCTCTGGCATCTGCAGTTCAACGTCATCAACCGCAGCACCATGCTTGCGGCCCAGCAGGATCCGAAGCGCTACCGCAACCTCATCGTCCGCATCGCAGGCTACAGCGCCTACTTCACGGAGCTCTCCCGCGACCTTCAGAACGACCTTATCAACAGAACGGAACAGACGGGCATGTAGCATAGAGGCCCGCCATCGCCGGCGGGCCTTTCCCAGTGCCGGAGGATATTGCTGAATGGACGACGCCCAAAAATCAGGATTCATCTTCAACATCCAGAACTACTCTGTCCACGACGGTCCCGGGATAAGGACCATGGTCTTCCTCAAGGGATGCCCCCTGCGCTGCAGGTGGTGCAGCAATCCCGAATCGCAGACCGCCGGGCCGGAGATATGCTGGAACGACACGCTCTGCATCGGCTGCGGATCCTGCGTCCGCTCATGCCCGTCCGGCGCCATCTCCGCAGAGCCGGAAGGCATCCGCAGGAGCGCCGCCCTGTGCAGCGGCTGCGGCAAGTGCCTGGAGGCCTGCCCCGCGAAAGCCATGTTCTCCTACGGCATGCGGCGGACCGTCGCCGAGGTCCTCGACGAAGTGGAAAAGGACTCGCTTTTCTACTCCCGCTCCTCCGGGGGCATGACCCTCTCCGGCGGTGAGGCGCTCTTTCAGCCGGAATTCGCGCTCGCCCTGCTCCGCGAGGCGCGCGAACGGCATATCCGAAGAGCCCTCGAGACCTGCGCCCTGTGCCCCGACGACGTCTACCTCGAAGCCGCAGGCCTCCTGAACTACCTCTTCACCGACGTGAAGAGCCTTGATGCGGAAAAGCACCGCCGATTCACAGGTGCGGACAACGCTCTGATACTTTCAAACATCGAGGCGGTCAGGAA
>JAKSQA010000283.1 GCA_024404335.1 Mailhella sp. | reverse complement strand
CACTTGGCGCATGCGCGGTAGTCTACGGTTCCGTCATGGCACTGCTGCAACACGTCGGCCCAGCCTCGCAGCTACTGCTCGCCTCCCGGCCGCACAAAACCCCCCGGCACGCACGGCGCGAGGGACGCATGGAACTACGGCGCGAAGTTCAGCGGCTGCACCGTCCACCTGGTCAATCCCGTCATGGACGGCGGCCCCATCATCATCCAGGCCGCCATCCCCGTACGCCAGGATGAAGACGACGAGCAGCTGCTCGACCGCATCCATGTCTTCGAGCACCGCATCTATGTCCAGGCCCTGCAGTGGATGGCCGAAGGACGCCTCAGCCTCGACGGCCGCCGCGTCCTCCTCGCCCCTTCCGACAGGCCCGCCTCCGGACAGCAGATGCCG
Source organism: Mailhella sp. (assembly GCA_024404335.1). Taxonomy (GTDB): domain Bacteria; phylum Desulfobacterota; class Desulfovibrionia; order Desulfovibrionales; family Desulfovibrionaceae; genus Mailhella. The sequence goes on along the minus strand of JAKSQA010000283.1, from coordinate 1,460 downwards.
CTTTCCCTCGTCTGGCCCCCTCTTGAGGAAGGCTTCTAGGCCGCGGTTCCCTCCGCGCAAAACGATACAATCATCCACGAGGTGCTTCATGAAACTTGCAGCAGCCATCGCTCTCTGCGCAGCCTCACTCACCTTCGGGCTCTTCCATGACGCCGGCGCCGCTGAGAAGACCGCGGAACGCCGCACGCCGGTGCTTGTCGAATACGAGGGCAGCGACACCATCGGCGGCACGCTGTTCACCAGGCTCCAGAGCAGGATCGCAAGCACGAATCCCGCATCCCCCGCGCGTGAGACGAAGTTCCGCATCCTTCTTTCCACGAAGTCGGAATTCCCCTCCCGCCCCGGCGTCGGCTCCGTCTACACCGCCGTGTGGACCCTTTCGATGTCCGAAGGCTCCATGGAATACTATCTCGTGCGCGACCTGGGCGTCGTCACCCCCGACACCATCGATGCGGTGATCGAGCAGATCATGGGCCGCACCGAAGGCGTTGCCGCCCGGTACGGCTATCTCGACCGGGAGAAATAATGATCAGCGCGATGCCGGGGCCCTGCTCCGGCATCGCCGCATACGGCCCCGCATGCCTGAGGCCTGCAGCAGCGGACGGATTCCGCCGGAGGTTCCGCCATGTTCTCCAACCTGATGAAGGCCGTCGCGGAATCCTGCAGGGACGGACACTCCGTCGCGCTGAAGATCTTCCGCCTCATCATCCCCATCCTCATCCTCGTCAAGCTTCTGGACGAAAGCGGGCTCATCCCCTGGCTGGCCGCGCCGCTCAGCCCCGTCATGCAGCTGCTCGGACTCCCCCCCGAATGCAGCCTCGCCTGGATCCCCTGCGTGCTCGTCAGCATCTACTCGGGGCTCCTCGTCCTTGTGTCCCTCCTGCCCGCCATGCCGGAGCTCACCGCCGCGCAGACGACGGTCTTCGGCGTGCTCGTGCTCATAGCGCACGGGCTCATACTCGAAGTCCGCATCGCAGGCCAGTGCGGCGTACGCATGCCCTTCCAGCTTATCCTCCGCCTCGGCTCCGCCATCCTCGCCTGCTGGATCCTCCATATCTTCCTTGACGGCACCGGCCTTCTCCAGCAGAAAGCCGTCTTCCTCCTCGACTCGCAGCCCGCCCCCTCGCTCCAGGACTGGGCCCTCCAGCAGGTGAGGCTCCTCCTTGAGATCTATGTCGTCATCTGCGGCGTCATGCTCCTCCAGAAAGGACTCGACACATTCCGCATCTCCGACGCGGTCGCGGCCGTCCTCGGCCCCGTGCTGAGGCTCCTCGGCATCTCGCGGAAGGCCGTTTCCGTCGTCATCATCGGATTCACCATGGGGCTGCTCTACGGCAGCGGCGTGCTGATCCGCGAAGTCGAGGAAGGCGGATTCTCCGGGCGCGACTCCTTCTGTGCCATATGCCTGCTGGGCATGAGCCACTCCCTCATCGAAGACACGCTCGTGCTCACACTCATAG
>JAKSQA010000282.1 GCA_024404335.1 Mailhella sp. | reverse complement strand
GTCGAGGCGCCGGCGGTAAGCCCCACGCGCTCCATCCCCTCGAAAAATCCCATGTCGAGCTCATCGGCGGTCTCCACCAGCACGGCGGGGACTGCCGACGACGTAAGCTCGGCGAGGCGCCTCGTGTTGCCGCTCGTCCTGCCGCCCACGATCACCATGGCCTGCACCCGGCCCGCCACGTCAAGCGCGTCCTCCTGCCGCTCCCTCGTCGCATCGCATATCGTGTCGAGCACGGCAAGAGCGCCGCCGAAACGGGCCTCAAGACGGCTCTTCATCGCGTCGAACACGAACCTGTCCTGCGTCGTCTGGGCCGCCAGGACAAGATTCCTGCCCGAAAAGTCCTCAGACTCCAGAAGGGCATCAAGCGCTGCCTCCGACGAGAATATCCTGCTTTCTCCGGCCGCATACGAGATCAGCCCCCGCACCTCGGGATGGTCGGCCTCTCCGTACAGAAGCAGCACCCGTCCCTCAGCCGTAGCGCCTGCAATCGCCGTCTGCGCCTTCTTGACGCGCGGGCATGTGGCGTCCTCAACGGCAGGGCAGCGTGTGCGGAGCTTCTCCTCCACCGCCCGGGGGATGCCGTGGGCCCTGATAAGGACCGACATGCCCTCATCGGCATCATCCGCCGACTTCAGACATACGACGCCTTTTGCGGCATAGGACTCAAGCACCTGGGGATTATGGATTATCTCCCCAAGCGTGGCCACCTTCATGCCGCGGCGCGATTCCACGATCGTATCCAGTTTATGCAGCGCGAGGGCGACCCCCATGCAGAACCCGGCCTTTCCGGCGCGTATGACTTCCATGACTACCCCTTCTTCCTGCGCATCCGGCGGAGGACCGGAGCGGCTGCTATCTCGAAATACCCGGGCTGGAACAGCTTCGCACAGGCCAGCCACAGCAGGCCGAACAGGCTTCCGCCGACGGCCAGCACGATGCCCTGCGCCAGAAGCGGGTGGAGCCCCTCGGCCAGCGGCGCGCCGAAGCTCTGCACGCAGTATGCCGCAGCCGCGCCGGGAACGCACAAGGCGGCGCTGCGCCATGCGGCCCCTCCCACGCCTGCGAATGCGCCGGCGGCCCATTTCCTGCACGCCACTGCCATGAGCACGGCCGAGTACAGGGCTATGCTCAGCGTCGTGGCGGCGGCCACCCCTGCGGCCCCCGCCGCAGGAACGGCGGCAATATAGAGAGGCACGGCGGCCGCCGTGACCAGCGTGCCAACAACCGCAGGCGTCACGGTGTCCTGCATGGCGTAGAACGCCCTGCCCGTCACCTGCTGAAGAAGCCAGAAGGGAACCGCGAGCATCATGAGCATGCGCAGAGGCGCCGTACCCGCCGTTTCGGCACGGGAGGGCCCCCCGCCTTCGAATATGAAGCCCATCACGGGCTCGGCGGCTATGACCATCCATACCGTCACGGGGACGGCTATGACCATGCTGCTGCGCATGGTGCCGCCCAGCGTCCCGCGGAAGGCCTCCATGTCGCCCTTCGCCGCCAGCGATGCGAGGAAGGGGAATGACGCCACGCCGGCGGCCTGGGCCACCACGCCCACCGGCACCAGCATTATGCGGCGGGCATAGTTGAGAAGGCTCACGGCCCCGTCGCCCGCCATGCTGCCGAAAATACGCACGAACTGCTCATCGAGCACGACCACAGACTGGCCTATCATCAGCGGAAGGGCCATCAGGAGGAAGCGGCCCATCATCGGATGCGACAGCGCCGGAATGAACCTCAGCCCCCCTGCCCTCACGGCCAGATACGGCAGAAGAAGCGAGCCTACGAAGGCGCCGGCCGCCACTCCCCAGCAGAATCCCTCCATGCCTTCCGCAAGACCGAGAGCAGCATGAGCGGCAAGAGCGTTGTCAAGGTCAA
>JAKSQA010000281.1 GCA_024404335.1 Mailhella sp. | reverse complement strand
TGAACACGGCCCGCAAAAACCTGGACTGGGCAGGCATGGAAAACGCCGCCCTTGACCCGGGCACCCTGTGCCGCCGCCGCGAGGCGCACAAAAACGAAGAAGTCTGCGCCATGTGCGGCAAGTTCTGCTCCGTGCGCATGATGCGTGAGGGCAACCCCTCGCTCGACGCGCCCAACAACCGCAGCTGCTGCGGCCACCACTCGAAGTAGCGCTCCGGGGCAGCTCCCCGCCGCGCATCCGGACCATGAAGAGCCCCCTCGCCGAGGGGGCTCTTTCCGCATGGGCTTCCGGGCCGCTGAAGCCGGCTCTGGACATGCCGGAATTAAGAAACTAGAAAATCCACAGGGGGGAACATCCCTCTCCTTCCCCGCGTCATCATACCCAAAAGGAAGACACCATGTTCAGCTTCATCCACGACATCCCCACAAAGGTGTATTTCGGCGAGGGCATGATCTCCCATCTCGGCGAGGAGCTCGCCCGGATGGGCTCACGCATCCTCCTGGTCTACGGCGGCGGCTCCATAAAGCGCAGCGGCCTGTACGACACCGTCGTCCGCGAGATCCGCTCCGCAGGGCTTGAGCTCCATGAGCTGGGCGGCATAGAGCCCAATCCCCGCATCGCAAGCGTGCGGAAGGGCGCCGCCCTCTGCAGGGAGCTCGGCATCGACGCCGTCCTCGCCGTCGGCGGGGGCTCCGTCATCGACGCAGCGAAGTTCATAGCCGCGGGCGCCTGCGTCGACCACGACCCGTGGGACTTCATCGACCGCTCCAAGCTGACCCCCATAAGGAAGACCCTTCCGCTGGCCACCGTGCTCACGCTGGCCGCCACCGGATCCGAGATGGATGAATGCGGCGTCATCACCAACCCCGAGACGAACGAAAAGCTCGGGGGCCATTCGCCTCTCCTCTATCCGAAGGTGTCATTCCTCGACCCGACGCTCACCTACAGCGTAAGCCCCTACCAGACCGCCTGCGGCGCCGCCGACATCCTGAGCCACATCCTCGAGACCTACCTCGATTCGCGGCCATGCATGGACATGATAGACACGTTCATGGAAGGCCTCATCAAGACCGTCATGCGGGCGGCGCCTGCGGCACTGAAGAATCCCTGCGACTACAACGCCCGCGCCGAACTCATGTGGGCCTCGTCATGGGCCATCAACGGCTTCATACTCAACGGGCGCACCAGGGCCTGGAGCTGCCATCCCATGGAACACGAGCTCTCGGCCTTCTACGACATCCCGCACGGACATGGCCTTGCCATCATCACGCCGAGATGGATGGACTACACCCTTACCCATGGGGGCTCCTGCTGGCGGTATGTGAAGCTCGGCACCGACCTGTTCGGCATCAGCGAGACGCATACCCCCATGGATATCGCCAGACTCGTCATCGAACGGATGCGCACCTTCTTCTACGAAGAGCTGGGGCTGAGCTCCACGCTCACCTCGCTCGGAATCGGCAGGGAGCACCTTGAAACCATGGCGCGGAAAGCCTGCGGAACAAAGGGCTTCATCGACGGCTTCGCCCTCCTTGAGCCGAATGATGTGGAATACATCTATCGCAAGTGCCTGTAGACTCCAAAAGCGCCTGTCGGCAGAAATTCCGTGTACTGCACATATTCCGCATTGCACCACACATCCAATCCATTCCAAGGAAGTCTGATTCTGCTTCAGAACGTTCCTCTGACGGATAAGCCGAGGCGTCCTTAAAAACGAAAGGCGGGGGAATCCCCGCCTTTCGCCGTCTTTCACGGCAGCGCCTACTTCACCAGCTCGGTGCCGATGCCCTGGTCGGTGAGGAGTTCGAGCAGGACGCAGTTCTCCACGCGGCCGTCCACGATGGTGACCTTGCCCACACCTGCCTCGAGCGCCGAC
>JAKSQA010000280.1 GCA_024404335.1 Mailhella sp. | reverse complement strand
TCCTCCTGCCCGCATTCATCTTCGGCAAGGCTTCCGGTGCGAGCTTCAACCCCGCCCTCACTATCGCCCTCGCCGCAGGCGGCAGCTTCCCCTGGGCCATGGTTCCCGGCTATATCGCTGCCCAGTTCGCCGGCGCCTTCACCGGCGCCTGCCTCGTGTATGCCATGTTCAAGGACCAGTTCGACGCCACGGAGAACCCCGATGCGAAGCGCGGCGTCTTCTGCACCTCCCCTGCAGTGCCCAACCTTCCCCGCAACCTTCTGAGCGAAGCCATCGGCACCTTCGTGCTCGTCTTCGCCATCCTCGGACTCGCCCAGGTGCAGGGTCTTGAAGACGCCCAGGGCAAATTCCTCGTCTTCTGCATCATCGTCTCCATCGGCATGAGCTTCGGCGGACTTACCGGCTACGCCATCAACCCCGCCCGTGACCTCGGCCCCCGCCTTGCGCACGCCCTGCTGCCCATAAAGGACAAGGGCAGCTCCCACTGGGAATACGCCGTGGTGCCCCTCTTCGGCCCCATCGCCGGCGCCCTTGTCGCCGTGGCGCTCTACAACGCCCTGCCCTGGTAGGACACGCTTCTGAAGCATAGACAAAGAGAGCCCGCGTATGCGGGCTCTCTTTGTCTATGCGGTCTGTCTATCGGCCGGGGGAGATATCCCTCCGGCATTCCGGAACACGCAGATCCGTTCGGAACCGGATCCGCCCGGCGCCTTAAATCTCACCGCTCTCCCTGAGCTGCTCCTTCACATAGTTGACCATGCCGCCCTTGTCGATGAGGGTCTGCATCATGGGCGACAGGGCCGGCACACGGATCTCGGCGCCGTTGTCAAGGTCGCGGATGATCCCCTGCTCGGGATCGATCTCTAGCCTGTCGCCGTCGGCTATCCGGGAGACCTCGTCACCGACCTCAAGACGCATAAGCCCCATGTTGAAGGAGTTACGGTAGAATATACGCGCGAAGCTGTGCCCCACGACCGCCTTGATGCCGGCGCCGCTAATGGCAAGAGGGGCATGCTCACGCGACGAGCCGCAGCCGAAGTTGCGGTCGGCGACGATGATGTCGCCTTCCTGGACGCGATTCCCCCAGCCGGGCTCCAGGCCTTCCATGCATGCCTCGCCGAGCTTCTTCGTATCGGTCGTGACGAGGAAGCGTGCGGGGATGATGGCATCCGTATCGATGTGGGCACCGACCTTGTGGACTTTTCCGATAAAGGACATGTTCTGCTCCTGTCCGTCCATTCGCGACGGACGATGATTCTTTTTGATCCGCAGGTAAAAACGCCGCCACAGCCTAGAGGGCGTCAGGAGACGTGATGACGCCCGTCACGGCGGAGGCTGCCGCCACACAGGGGCTTGCAAGATACAGTTCGGATTCCAGGCTGCCCATACGGCCGCGGAAATTGCGGTTCGAAGTCGAGATGCAGCGCTCGCCGTCGCCGAGCACGCCCATGTAGCCGCCGAGGCAGGGGCCGCAGGTCGGGGTGCTGATGGAGCATCCCGCATCCATGAATATGGAGAAGAGCCCCTCGTCCATGGCCTGACGCCATACCGAAGGAGTCGCGGGAATCACGATGCAGCGGACGCCTTTGGCGACCCTGCGCCCCTTCAGCACCTTCGCGGCGTCGCGCATGTCGGATATGCGGGCGTCGTGTGCGCGGGGATGTGGGGGCAGGCGACCACAGGCTCCATGCCCGTCACATCCATGGTGACGGTGCGCGCGTATTCCGCTCCCTCGTCGGCGGCAAGGCTGAGCGGGTCAGGCGTTCCATGGCTCCTGCAGTATTCGGCGGTAAGCGCATCGGAGGGGAAGAGACCGCATTTCGCACCGGCCTCAATGGCCATGTTCGCCATGCAGAGACGGCCTTCGATATCCACATCCTTCAGCGCGGATCCGC
>JAKSQA010000028.1 GCA_024404335.1 Mailhella sp. | reverse complement strand
TGGCGGGCGCCACGGTGATGGAGTCGCCGGTGTGCACGCCCATGGGGTCGAGGTTCTCGATGGAGCAGACGATGACGCAGTTGTCCTTGCGGTCGCGGATGATCTCCATCTCGATTTCCTTCCAGCCGAGGACGGACTGCTCGATGAGGAGCTCATGGGCGATGGAGGCGTCGAGGCCGGCGGCCGCGAGGGTTTCCAGGTCCTCCATGTTGTAGGCCACGCCGCCGCCTGCGCCGCCCAGCGTGAAGGCGGGACGGAGGATGAGCGGGAAGGGCATTTCGGTCGCGATGCGGCGCACGTCTTCCATGCTGCGGGCGATGGCGCTGCCCGGCACCTTGAGGCCGATGTTCTCCATGGATGCGCGGAAGAGCTCGCGGCTCTCCGCCTTTTCTATGGAAGCGGCGTTGACGCCGATGAGCTCCACGCCGCACTCGGCGAGCACGCCCTTCTTGGCAAGCGTGAGGGCCGTGTTCAGGCCCGTCTGGCCGCCGAGGTTGGGAAGGATCGCATCGGGGCGCTCCTTGCGGATGATGGCTTCGACCGTATCGGGTTCGATGGGCTCGATATAGGTACGGTCGGCGAGGCCGGGGTCCGTCATGATCGTGGCGGGGTTGGAATTGACGAGGATGACCTCGTATCCTTCCTCCTTGAGCGCCTTGACGGCCTGGGTGCCGGAATAGTCGAACTCACAGGCCTGGCCGATGACGATCGGGCCGGAGCCTATGACCATGATGCGTTTGAGATCCGTGCGCTTTGGCATGTTCCGCTCCTGGATTTTTGTTACAATTTTATACTAACTACGGTTATTCCGGAGCTATGGCAAGTTCTTATTGCTGTATTTTAACGTACTGAAATCTAAACATATTCTATTTCATACGGTCTTGGGCTGTCTTAAATTGATACGAAAAGGGACTGAAATCACGGATTTTTTACTCTCGGCGGCCATTCATCCGGGGGGGTATGTACGCGCGGTGCCGTGCTTGACAAGCCCGGAGGCCGGGTAGACCCTGGGTTATCTGAATTCGCGCGCAGCCGAACCTTCCCATGCGGGCATGGCGGGCCTGCGTGCCTTTCCCGGAGATGCGCAGCCGATCCGGACATCGGGTCCACAGGAGGGACGGAATGCTGAAAAAGGAAAACGGAGACAGGGCGCCCCTGCTGATCCATCTGGAGAGCGTGGATTCGACGAACTGGGAGATGAGGAGGATGCTGGAATCCGGAGAGGTGGCGGACGGGACCATGGTCCTCGCCGACTACCAGACCCGGGGGCACGGCCGTCTTGGCCGGGCATGGGAGAGCGCCCCGGGGGACAGCCTTCTTTTCTCCGTCTGGGCCGCGCTGGAAGCTCCGGTTTCCGTGCTTCCCGGGTATTCGCTTCTTCCCGCGCTGGCGGTGACGGACGTGCTGGCCCGGCTTGGGGTTCATGCGGGGTGCAAGTGGCCGAACGACATCCGCGTGGATGGATGCAAGCTGTGCGGCATACTTACGGAATGCGTCATGAATGCCGATGCGACGGTGCGCGGCGCCGTAGTGGGCATAGGCATGAACATACGCGGCGTGCCCGATGTGCTGAACAACGGAAAGGCGCCTGCGTACCTCTCGCGCCTGACTGATGCCTGCCCGGAAGCCGAGGACCTCGGGAGGATGATCGGAGCCGCTCTGAAAGTCCGTACGGCATCCTGGCTTGCGGGGGAGCGGGCTTCGCAGCTTGAGGAGTGGAAGTCACGATGCGACCACATGGGGCGCACGGTCATGGCCACCGTGGGCGGCGTGAAGGTGGAGGGCGTCGCCGCAGGCCTTGGTGACGACGGCAGCCTTCTGCTGGAGACGGCGCAGGGGCTCCTCACCGTGACATCCGACGATGTCGTTCCCGCATGAGCGGAATGCGGCCTGTGCTCAGCCGGATACGAATGGCCGGGCAGCATACGCCGGCTTCAGAACGTGCTTGAACGAAGCCTCGGGCTGCGCGTTCGACGAGCATCTCCCGCTTCGGGAGAAGCAGTCGGGCGACGGCCGGAGGGCACGGCGCACCGATGGGCCGCACGGCAGCTGAAGGCCATGGTACCGGAAGGAATCTTCACGAATCCATGGAAATAAGAGATTTTCAGCTGCTGGGAAAACCGTGCGGTTCCGGGTTCAGTCCTGCAGCTCCCGGAGCCTGTCGATGAAGCAGACGAGGGCCAGCATGTCGGCGCAGCCGCCGGGGCTGAGCCTGCGCTCCATGCAGGCGTCTTCGAGTCCGCGGATGGCCGCGATGCCTTCGGGCGTGGAGGGGCCTCCTGCCTCAAGGGCACGCGAGGCTTCCCGGTTCACAAGGGCGAGCCCTTCGAGGCCGCCTCGCTTTATGAGGTTCGTATCATCCCTGAGGGCGGCCATCAGCGCGAGAAGCGCGCAGAGCCGGCAGGAGTTCCGGTCGAGGCCGGCCTCGACCGCGCTGCGGAAGGCCGGAAGGCCGGCCGAGAATACGGAGGGATATCCCTGCATCGCCTGGCCCCTGGCTCCGCCTGCGCCGTGTGCGCGGAATGCGCGAAGTCCAGCCGTCTGCGGAGCTTCCGAAGAGAGCTCGTCTCCGAGCCGCTCGGCCATGCGCATGGCCGAACGGGGGAGGCTCACGTCGTCCGCAGGACTGCCGTGGGCGAGGAGGCATCCGGCCGCGGCGCACAGTATGCCGAGGGCGAAGATGAGGCCCTTGTGGGCGTTGATGCCTCCGGTGGCGGCGAGCATCGCCTTTTCGGCGCGGATGCCGAGGGGACGTATCCTCTCCAGCAGTTCCGGGCCGGGCATGCCGGGGTGGCCGGCTCCCGCCTCGGCGCAGGCCGTCCAGTAGGAGGCGAGGCTGTCGGAGCTTGCGAGAAGGGTGGTGATGTCCATGTCCTCATGGGCTCCGGAGGAGACCGGGGTCACAAGGCCCGGCTTGGGGAACGTGCGCGCCTCGTCCTCCACGGCGAGCCGTGCGATGCGTCCTATCCTTTCCGGGAGTGATGCGGATGCCGGCTCGGGGAAGAGGATGCGCTCGATTGCGGCGCGCACGTCGTCGGGGCCGTGGCGCCGGCTGACGACGCAGAACTTCGCCTCGCCGCCGCAGACCAGGCAGGGCCGGGGGCCGAGCCCCATGCCGCGGCGGGAAAGGTCTCCGCCGTCCTCGTCGGTGACGTCGGCATCGAAGAGGCTTCCTTCCGGGGTGTCCTCCCATTCGACGAGCCGGCGCTTGAGCTCGGCTCCGGGCATGCCGATGGCGGCGAGAGTCCAGGGGCCGTCGGCGTCGAGGCCGGATTCCGCGTGCAGCACGGGGAGCTTCTTCAGGAGGCCTTCCGCCCTGCCGTACAGGAAGCTGCCGTATTCCATCCGCAGGCCGTGGGGGATGCGGATGGTGAGGCTGAGGACCGCGGAGCCGTGGCGGGCGGCGAGCCCTGAGCGCCGGTGCCAGCGTTCCTCCCGTGCGGCGAGAAGCTCGGGCAGCGGGGGCAGGAGCCCTTCCGGATAGCGTCCTGACGGCATCAGACGGACTCCTTCCTGCGGAGTATCTCCGCTACGATGGAGGCGGAGGCGGGGGGCAGGAGGGCGAGGGCCTCGGAGGTGCGGCCCTCGGCGATGAGCCGCCGCACGTTCGTCGCGGAGACGGCGGTGCCGTCCTGTTCGATCCGGGGGATGAAGACGGGCGTGATCCCTCCGGAGGGGAGCACACGGGCCATGGCGTCGTTGTATGCGGCGGTGGAGGGGGAGAAGGGCTCCGTGCCGGCGTAGCGGCGCGTGATGCCGAGTTCCCGGGCCTGTGCGATGAACAGCCTTAGGTCGAGCTCGGCATGGACGGCGGCGCGTTCCTCGTCACGCGTGAAATAGGAGGGGAGCGTGGCGGAGGAGATGCAGTAGGGGCCGCTTTCCATCACGATGATCTTTGATGCGATGTCTTCGGGCAGGTCCGCGGCGACGGCCCTGACGATGGCGAGCCGGTCTGCGGCGGAGAACTCCGACCTGTCCTCGCTGACGACGAGGCCGAAGAGCCTGTCGCAGTCCGCGGCGGCTTTGAGCATAAGGTATCTGTGGCCGAGCGTGCACGGATTGGCATTCATGACGCTGGCGCCCGTGACGCCGGCCGGAGGCAGGGCCGCGGCGGTCTCGCGCCATGCGGCGAGGTGGCTGCGGAAGCGCGGCTTCCATTCCAGAAGGCCGACGCGGTCCGTCTTTCCGACGACGTGGAAGCCGAGGTCGGCGAACTTCGGCACGGATTCGGCCTTGGTGAAGACGCGGATGTCTTCGGCGGGGCAGGTGAGGGATGCGACCTCCATCAGCTTGGAGACGAGCTGGGTCATGAGGCCCTGGCCTTCGAATCCGGGATCGACGGCCGTGCCCTGGATGGTGGATCCGACGAGGGATCCGGTGGCGGCGAGGCCGCCGTCCTCATCCATGAGGCCGAGGATATAGCGTTCGCCGCCGGGGATGCCGAGCCCCCGCGAGGCGAGGAGCTTCGTACGGGCCTTGAGGTCCCAGGATGATGTGAGTTCCTTTTCGTAAAACATGTCGGGCTCCTATTCCGTGTCGATGCCGTATTTGGACATGGCGCGCCAGAGTGTCGTGCGGCCGACGCCGAGGATTTCCGCGGCCCTGCTTTTCCGGCCGCCTGCGGCGGCGAGGGCCTCGATTATGCGTTCCTTCGTGAGGGGGGCGTTCGCTGCCGAAGGAGGGGGGGAGACGGGGGAGGGATGCGCGGCGGCCGGCCGGACCGGCGGAAGGGCTTCCGTGCCCAGCGCCTCCGATATGTGGAACACCTCGGAATACAGCTCCTCGAAGACGGTGCGGTCGAAGTCTCCCGGAGGCATGAGGACGGCGAGCCGTTCGGCGAAGTGCTGAAGCTCCCTGGTGTTTCCCGGCCAGTTCAGGCATGCGAGCCTTGTCATGCAGTCGTCGGGAAGCTCGAGGGGGAGGGTTCCGTTCAGCTCCGCCATCTTCGCGAGGAAATGCTCGGTGAGGTAGTGTATGTCGCCCCGGTGCTTGCGGAGCGGAGGCACCTCGATGGTGAGCACGTTGAGGCGGTAATAGAGGTCCTCGCGCATGCGGCCGGCATGGATCTCGCCGACGAGGTTCCGGTTCGTGGCCGCGATGACGCGCACATTGACTTTAAGGAGGTCATGGCCGCCGACGCGGCGGAGCTCCTTGCCCTGCAGCACGCGCAGAAGCACGTTCTGTACTTCGATGGGCATGGAATTGATCTCGTCGAGGAAGATCGTGCCGTTGTCGGCGAGCTCGAAGAGGCCGGCCTTGCCCTCGCGGCTGCTGCCCGTGAAGGCGCCGGGCTCGTAGCCGAACAGCTCGGATTCCAGAAGGCTTTCGGGGAGGGCCGAGCAGTTGACGGAGACGAAGGGGCCGTTCCTGCGGTGCGACGCGTGGTGGATGCCGTGGGCGAGTATCTCCTTGCCCGTGCCCGTCTCGCCGCTCAGCAGGATGGTGGAGTCGGTGGCCGCATAGCGGCGGGCCTTTTCGATGACCTTCTCCATCATGGGGTCGGCATACATGAAGTCATCGAGGGAATATTTCGCGACAAGGCCTTTGGATGCGTTCTTCTGGGCGATCTTCGCAGTGCGTATGACGCGGTCGTAGGGCTGTATGGTCGCTACGGCGCCCGTGCTGCTTCCGCCGAGCATGATGGGCCGCTGGTTGATGACGAACTTCCGGCCGTTGACGGTGATGAGCTTTCCGAGGGATTCGCGGCCGCTGACGGCCACCTCAGCCATCATGGAGCCGGGCATGAGCTCGGAGACGGGGCTGCCGACGGAGTCTCCGACGGACTGGAGCATGTCGGCGGCCTTGCCGTTGATGAGCGTGATGTTGCCGTCGAGCCCGATGCTGACGATGCCGTCATCGACGGAGTCGAGGATGAGCCGGTCGCGCTCGGCCTCGAGCTGCTTCCTGCGGTTGACGGCTATGATGTTTATCGGCAAGCTTGGCCGCAAGGTCGGCCAGGTTGCTGTAGCGGGCTACGCTGATGTCGATGTCGCAGACCTGCTTGATGAACTCGAGGTCGAGGTTGAACTGCGTCCCTGCGTACATGGTGACGACGGCCTTCCGCTCGTTGCCGATCTTTGAGACCACGTCGTTGATGCGCCGGGCGAGGCGCGTTGTTCCGGGCGTGATGCCGATGACGGGGATGTCGAGCTGTTCCGTAAGGAGGGCCGCAGTGCCGCGGAGTGAGAGCACGGCCTCGCTGCGGTGCTTTTCGCAGGCCTTCCTGGTGATGGAAACGGCCTGGTCGAGCACAGCCTGGACGAAGCGCACATCGGCAGGGTACTTGGCCGCCGCTATGAGGGCGTTCTTCGTCATTTGCGGCGAGGTCGAGACTATGCAGATCCGGGAGGCTTCCATATGTTTCAAATGATGTTTTTATGAAACGTTTTTATGTTTCAGTGAACCGATTTGATGGAACAAGTGTGAAACATTAATGTGTTCCGATGTCAAGCTTGGCATAAGGGGGGATGGAGCCGCATGGATTATTGTCATTTTTAAATTTTGGACGGATGTGCCTGGTGTGGGCGGTTTTGGCATGGATATTGCAAGCATCAAAGGGCATTCTCATATCCTTTACCCAAAGGGGGGTTTTATGATTGAGATCAAGACCACAGGCGTCAACCTTGTAAACGGCGCCCCCGTAGATGCTGCTGCGGACCTCACTGCCGAAGCGAAGCTCGCCGGCCGTGAAAAGACCATGGCCTACAAGATCATGCGCGCGCATGATTCGTCGGACGATCCCAAGACTATGAAGATCAAGTTCGACTCCATGGTTTCCCATGACCTTACCTATGTGGGCATCATCCAGACCGCCCGCGCCAGCGGCATGGAGAAGTTCCCGCTGCTGACCACCCTCACCAACTGCCACAACTCCCTGTGCGCCGTCGGCGGCACCATCAACGCCGACGACCACGTTTTCGGCCACTCCTCCTGCGTGAAGTACGGCGGCGACTTCGTGCCCGCCCATGTCGCGGTCATCCATCAGTATGCCCGTGAGGAAATGGCGAAGTGCGGCGGCATGATCATCGGCTCCGACAGCCACACCCGCTATGGCGCCTTCGGCTGCATGGGCTTCGGCGAAGGCGGCGGCGAGCTCGTGAAGCAGCTCCTCTCCAAGACCTACGACATGGCCGCTCCCGAAGTGGTGCTCGTGTACGTCACCGGCAAGCCGCATCCCGGCGTCGGCCCGCAGGACGTCGCCATCGCCCTCGTCAAGCACACCTTCGACGCCGGCGTCGTGAAGAACCGCATCCTCGAATTCGTCGGCCCCGGCGTGAAGTACATGTCCGTCGACTACCGCTTCGGCATCGACGTCATGACCACCGAGACCGCCTGCCTCTCCTCCGTGTGGGAGACCGATGAGCTCGTCAACAAGTGGCTCACCGCCCACGGCCGCGCTCAGGACTTCACCGAACTCCGTCCTGAGGAAGGCGCCTACTACGACCGCGTCGTCCACATCGACATGGACAAGGTCGAACCCATGATCGCCCTCCCGTTCCATCCCGGCAATGCCGTGACGATCCGTGAGTTCAAGGCCAACATGGAGAAGTACGTCGACGCCATCATGGCCGATGCCGAGAAGAAGATCGGCAAGGCCGCCAAGAACACCGACCTCCGCTCCAAGATCCGCGACGGCAAGTTCTATGTCGACCAGGCCGTCGTCGCCGGCTGCTCCGGCGGTACCTTCGAGAACCTGTACCGCTGCAACCAGATCATGCAGGGCAAGCCCATCGGTGACAGCGCGTTCGAAATGTCCTTCTACGCCTCCTCCGAGCCCGTCTACTTCGAGCTCGAAAAGGCCGGCATCCCCGCCAACCTGGTCCGCACCGGCGCCACCTTCCGCACCTCCTTCTGCGGCCCCTGCTTCGGCGCAGGCGACACCCCCTGCCAGAACGGCTTCTCGATCCGCCACACCACCCGTAACTTCCCGAACCGCGAAGGCTCCAAGCCCACCAACGGCCAGCTTTCCTTCGTCGCTCTGATGGACGCCCGCTCCATCGCCGCCACCGCCCTTAACGGCGGCGTGCTCACCGGCGCCGACGAACTGCCGAATCCGCCCGAGGAAGTGCCCGTCGAATACGGCTACGATGCTCTGCTCTACAAGCAGCGCGTGTACCATGGCTGGCAGAACGCCAAGCCCGAGGAATCCCTCCGCCAGGGTCCGAACATCGTCGACTGGCCCGCTATGGATTCCATGGCCGACAACCTGCTCCTCTCCGTGGCCTCCGCCATCTATGACCCCGTCACCACCACCGACGAGCTCATTCCTTCCGGCGAGACCTCTTCCTACCGCTCCAACCCCATCAAGATGAGCGAATTCACCCTGTCCCGCCGCGATCCCGAATACGTGGGCCGCGCCAAGGCGATGCAGGCCATGGAAGCCGACCGCAAGGCCGGCAGGGCCAACGCCGAGATGGACAGGATGTGCGCTGCCGCCGGCGTTTCCGCCGACGAGCTCAAGAACACCGGCATCGGCTCCCTCGTGTTCGCCGTGAAGCCCGGTGACGGCTCCGCCCGCGAACAGGCCGCTTCCTGCCAGAAGGTGCTCGGCGGCTGGGCCAACATCACGCAGGAATACGCGACCAAGCGCTATCGCGGCAACTGCGTCAACTGGGGCATGCTTCCCTTCGTCATGGATGACGCCGTCAACTCCGGCATGGCCGTCGGCGACATCATCTATCTTCCCGGCGTCCGCAAGGCCCTGATGGAAGACAAGACCGACATCGCAGCCGTCTGGGTGCATGAAGGCCAGAAGCAGGCAATCGTGCTTCATCTTCCCGCACTGACAAGCGATGAACGCGACATCATCGTCGCCGGTTCGCTTATCAATTACAATCGTGGCTAGTCCGCAAACTGGAGGAAACATGAGCAAACAAGCAGTCCCGTACAACCCGGCAAAGGTTGACGTAGTCGTCGTCGGCGGCGGCAACGCTGCTCTGTGCGCGGCCATCACTGCCAAGGAAGAAGGCGCCAGAAAGGTCCTCATCCTTGAGTCCTCTCCCGAGGATTTCCGCGGTGGCAACAGCCGTCACACCCGTAACATCCGTTACACCCATTCCAAGGCCAATGCATGGCTCACCGGCCCCTACTCCGAAGAAG